>JBLIZO010000032.1:0-31233 GCA_048859965.1 Fluviibacter sp. | reverse complement strand
TATGATCCGGCAGCCTCGTCGGCAACCGTTGTGCGTGATCTGCGTTTGCCGCGCACCCTGGCCGCGTTTGCCTGCGGCAGTTTGCTGGCGCTGGCGGGCGCGCTGATGCAGGTGCTGCTGCGTAATCCACTGGCAGACCCCTATATCCTGGGCATTTCGGGTGGTGCCGGCGTCGGTGCGTTAATCGCCATATTTTTTGGCATGAGTCTAGCGGCTTTGAATGGCTTCGCCCTTATCGGCGCTTTACTGGCGATGCTGTTGGTATTCGGGCTCGCACAAGGCGATGGGAGCTGGACACAGACACGTTTATTGCTCACGGGGGTGATGGTCGCAGCCGGTTGTGGCGCGCTCATTACACTATTGTTATCGATTGCGCCCGAAGAGCGCCTGCGTGGCATGTTGTTCTGGCTGATGGGTGATTTCTCGCAGGGCGTGAACCCGACCTATGCGCTAACCGGGCTGCTTGTCGTTGGTATTTTGACTGCACCGCTGGCACGAGATCTGAACATCCTCGCCTGCGGTAACGATGCGGCGAAGGCGCTGGGTGTTTCAGTACGCTTCGTCCGAGTCGCAATTTATCTATTAGCCTCGATAGCAACCGCCATGTCGGTAACCACCGCCGGTTCGGTAGGGTTTGTTGGGCTTGTCATACCGCATTTGACGCGCATGATGGTAGGCAACGATCAGCGTATTCTTCTACCGACGGCGGTGATGTCGGGCGGAATATTTCTGGTGTTGGCCGATACGTTGGCACGCATCATGATCGCACCTCAGCAATTGCCCGTGGGTGTAGTCACCGCATTGGTCGGGGTACCGCTGTTCCTTTATTTGCTTAATCGTACGCGCATCCAATGATGAACCAGCAGGCTCGTTCGGCCGATCCGCTCACAGCGATATTCAAAGCCACCGCTCTAGATCTTAAGGTGGGGAATATCGATGTATCTTTGCAGCTTGGTTTTGAGGTTTACCCCGGCGAGATGGTGGCGATCCTGGGAAGAAACGGTGTCGGCAAGTCAACGCTGTTATCCTGCCTTGCCGGCTTGTCGCGAGGCAGCATGCATGGCAGTGTGCTGCTGGGTGGCAAAAGCTACGCTGAATGGGGCGTCCGTGCCGCCGCCTGTTGGCGCGGATGGTTACCGCAAAAGCAGCAGGATCAATTTAGTGCCAGCGTTCTGCAAACAGTACTCGCGGGGCGGCATCCCCATCTGAACCGCTGGGCATGGGAGTCAGCCGACGATCAGGCACTGGCAATACAATCTCTGTCCGAAGTCGGCATGCTGGATTTTTCCGAGCGGGATGTGATGACGTTATCAGGTGGTGAACGTCAACGCGTTGCCATCGCGACAATTCTGACGCAATGCCCATCGTTGTATTTTATGGATGAGCCGCTGGCACATCTGGATCTGCATCACCAGATTGGGATCTTGCACCTCCTGCGTAACAAGGCGCGCCAGACTCACGCCGCCTGCGTCATGGTCTTGCACGAGCCTGGACTCGCGCATCGTTATTGTGATTCGGCGCTGTTGCTGTTCGGTGAGGGCGAATGGCTCTATGGTTCATGCGAAAACGTCTTAACGGCAGAAAACCTGTCGCGCCTTTATGGATACCCCCTGGTGCAGATCGAACGGGTCGATACGCAGGGCCTCACGCAGCGCTGGTTTGTACCTGCCTGATTCAGGCTAATGCACTATCGACAGCACGCCGAGATAAAAGGCGACTTCGCTGAGCTGTTGTGTCGCACCCAGACAATCGCCGGTATAGCCACCCAGCCACTTCTGAAGTTTACGCCCTAACCAGATAGTGACGATCAGGCCGGAAAGGAGACCCGCCATCATGGCGCCAAACGGCAGCCACATTAGCGGCATCAGGCCAAAAAATGAGGCTACGATGAGCGCCTTGCCGGAAAGCCGGGTCGCCAGAGGCTTTGCCTTGCTCAACGCATCTTCCCGCACATAATGCATGCCAGCCATGATGAGCACTGAGCAATAGCGGGAATAGGCATGGCCCGTGATGAGCAACAGCGGCACCCAGGCAGGGCTAATTTCGTTCAGACAGACGAATTTGATCGCCAGAACCATCGCGATCGCAATGACACCATAGCTACCAACACGTGAATCTTTCATGATGTCGAGAATGCGGTGCTTGTCCCAGCCCCCACCCAGGCCGTCGGTCATATCGGTCAAGCCATCTTCATGAAACGCACCCGTCAGATAAACGCTGACCGCCATGGCGAGTAAAACACTGAGGCTTTGTGGCAGCACCAGCAATGACAAGCCGAAAGCCACAGCGCTGACCAGGCCAACGACAATCCCCACTGCCGGAAAATAACGGGCTGCGTGATTGAGCAGCGCTTCAGAATGTGGGATGCGGTCGGAGACTGGGAAACGCGTGAAAAAACGAATGGCGCCAAGAAATGCAAACACCTCGTACCAGATTTTTGCCGTGAAGGATGTCATGGGTTTTCTGTCACTGGCCGATGTCGGCGTGCGGTTTCAACGGCTTTGCACAGCATTTGTGTGCCTTCGAGAATACGCGGACCACTGCGGTTCATGAGATCCGGGTCGATAAAGAAAAAGTTGCCGCGTTGGGTGGCCAGTAATCGGGGCCATTTTTTCCATTGATCAAGCGCTGTCGGATTGATGGTTTGCATTCCCGAAGTCATGACCGCTTCCGGATTTGCTGCCAGAACGGCTTCCATCGTAACGACCGGCGCCATCGGTGTCAGATTTGAAAAGACGTTCTTGGCGCCACAGAGGGTCAGCGCATTCGAAATGATCTGTTTGCCGCCTATCGTCATGAGCGGCGCTTCGGAAATCTGGTAGAAGACAGTGACTTCGGGCTTGTTCTGATATCGATGCGTCAGATCGCTGAGGCGCTTTTTAAAACTACGCGTTGCGGGCACGGCTACGGTTTGCGTTGCCGCGAGCAGACCAAATTTCTCAATTTCGTCAGCGACCTCAGCAACCGTATTGATTTGCGATAAATAAACGGGGATTCCCATGGCGCGAATTTTCTCAATCGCACTCGGCGAATTGCCTGATGCCCAGCCGATGACCAGATCCGGTTTCAATAAGGCGATCGCCTCAAGATTGAATCCGGAGTAAGCACCAATACGCGGAATCGTTTTGGCCGCAGGTGGGTAGTCACTGTAATCGACGGTGCCAACAATTTTGCTGCCAGCGCCAGCGACAAACAGGGTTTCGACAACATGGGGCGCCAATGCAACAACCCGCTGTGCCGGTTCCGGCAAAGACACGAGTTGGCCAGTGTCGTCTGTTACCGATACCGGTCCGGCAAAAGCGGAGGTGGTGATTGCCAAGCAAACCCATCCGGCCACTCGAGTGGCGGCCCATCTGAACAGTTGCGTTTTGAGACGAAGGTTAGGCATAGCCGTATCGCTGTCTTAGTGCCTGATAGATTTTAGGCAAAGGGTCATTCACATCACCTGTCTTCCCCCAGCTCTCGTGGAACACCAATTCCTCCAACGGGAGGCGGGAAAGCCAGCCCGCTTTTTCGAGTTCGGGTCGATCGAGAAACTCGCTGACATAGCCCAGACAAAGGTAAGCAATCGGAACAATGTTATCGGGAATGCCCAGTGCTTCTTTAAGCTCGTGCTGATGAAAGATGCTGACCCAGCCGACGCCGACACCTTCAGCGCGTGCCGCCAGCCAGAGATTCTGTACAGCGCAAACCGTACTGTAGAGGTCCATCTCTTTCATGTGGGTGCGACCCAGCACTGTTTGCCCCGTGCGTTCGCGATCACAGGTGATGCACAGATTGATCGGCGCGTCGGTAATACCCTCCAGTTTCAAGCGGCTGTATAAATCCTTTCGCCCCTCGGCAAACAGGTGCCGCGCTTCATCATTGGCTGTGCGAAACAGCGCCTGCACGCGCGCCTTGGTATCTGGCGAGCGAATCAGCAAGAAATTCCAGGGCTGCATAAAACCCACGGATGGCGCGTGATGCGCGGCCATCAGTAAACGCCCGAGCACCTCATCGGGAATCGCGTCAGGGAGAAATTGACTGCGTACATCCCGGCGCGAAAAGATCGCTTGGTAGATGGCGTCGCGGGCTGCTTCGGGGAAGGGATGGCTGGTGGAGGCGTCAGGGGTGTTCATGCGGCGTAAAACCTTGTCAGACATGGGATAATAAACGATTAGCCTGCGTAAAATTCGCTCTGACGGCCGTTCAATCGGCCTTTATTTTCTGCCTCGATCCTGATGCCCACGCCCGCCGCTTCCCTGATGGTTCAGGGCACGACCTCCGATGCCGGAAAATCCACCCTGGTGGCGGCCATGTGTCGCACTCTCCAGCGCCGTGGCATGCGGGTGGCACCGTTCAAGCCACAGAATATGGCGCTCAATTCGGCAGTGACCGAAGATGGCGGCGAGATAGGGCGAGCCCAGGCACTGCAAGCTTATGCCTGCGGCCTGGCCCCGCATACCGACTTTAATCCCGTACTGCTCAAGCCCACGACGGACCGAAAGGCTCAGGTCATCATCCAGGGCAAAGTGGCCGCCGACCTCGACGCCAGGGATTATCACGCTTACAAATCCAGGGCCATGGGCGCCGTTCTGGATTCCTGGCAACGGTTGACCGACAGATTTGATGCGGTGGTGGTTGAAGGCGCGGGGTCTCCTGCCGAAATCAACTTACGTGATCGTGACATCGCCAACATGGGATTCGCCGAAGCGGTCGATTGCCCGGTGATTCTGATTGCGGATATTGATCGCGGTGGCGTCTTCGCGCATCTGGTGGGTACACTGGATTTACTCTCGCTATCCGAGCAGAACCGGATCAAGGGTTTTGTCATCAATCGTTTCCGCGGCGACATCGACCTGCTGGAGCCGGGGTTACGCTGGCTGGAAGAACGCACCGGCAAGCCGGTACTGGGTGTGTTGCCTTATCTACACGGCCTGTTTCTGGAGGCAGAGGATGCGATTGCCGACGGCCAGGAGACTTCGGAAGCGCCCCGTTTGAAGGTCATCGCGCCGGCTTACCCGCGCGTGTCCAATCACAACGATCTCGATCCACTGCGTTTACACCCCGAAATTGATTTCCAGTGGGTTGGCCCCAATCAGTCGATACCGTCTGCCGATCTGATCGTGCTGCCGGGTTCAAAGGCTGTTCGTGCCGATCTGGCATGGCTGCAGGCACAGGGCTGGGACAAAGCGATCGAGCGGCATCTGCGCTACGGCGGCAAGGTCATCGGCATCTGTGGTGGCTTCCAGATGCTGGGCCAACAGGTGCATGACCCGCTGGGTCTGGAAGGCGCACCCGGATCATCCGCCGGCCTGGGCTGGCTGGATCTCACAACGACCCTGGCGCAGGAGAAACAACTGCGTAATGTCCATGGCCACGTGTGCCTACCGGGCTCGCCACACATGAGCGGATATGAGATCCACCTTGGCGTGACCGAGGGGCCCGATTTGCAGCGGCCTGTAACACGCCTGGATGATGGCCGGACGGATGGCGCCATGTCGCCGGACAACCAAGTGCTCGGCACCTATTGCCACGGTCTACTCGACCACCCGGAGGCATTAAATACGTTATTGGCCTGGGCGGGGTGTGACAGCGTCGAGACCGTCGATTTCGCGGCACGCCGCGAAGCGGATTTGAATCGTCTTGCCGACGCCGTCGAACAGAACCTCGACTGGACAAAAATCGACGATATTCTGGAGCAGCGCCATCATGCGTGAGCTCATCCTGGGTGGTGCCCGCAGCGGCAAAAGTCGCCTGGCCGAAGGTCGCGCCCAGGCATGCGAGGCGCTGGGCATGTCGATCATCTATATCGCAACGGCCGAAGCGCTGGATGCGGAAATGGCGGATCGCCTCGCGCATCATCGAGCTCAACGACCGGCACACTGGATCACGGTTGAAGAACCCGTCAAATTGGCGATGGCGTTAAAAACGCACGCAGCGGCAGATCGTTGCCTGATCGTCGATTGCCTGACGCTCTGGTTGTCGGCACTGGTGTTCAAAGCGCGCGCAGGCCACCAGATGGCATCCGGCGAACCCATTACCTGCGATCTATTCTGGCAGGAGCGCCAGGCATTGCTGGATACCTTGCCAACGCTGCCCGGCACAATCATTATGGTAAGCAATGAAATTGGCTCCGGCGTGGTACCGGAAAATCGTTTGGCAAGACGCTTCGCGGATGAGCAGGGGCGATTGAATCAGGACGTCGCCGCACTTTGCGAGCGTGTGACGTTATCGGTCGCCGGTTTGCCGCTTCGATTACGCGGCTAATTTCAGGGAGCTTTATGCGACGTTTTAATATCGAATCGACGGCCGGCCCATTAGTGCAGCCATTGCAAGCCAAAATTGATGGCAAAACCAAGCCGTTGGGTGCGCTGGGGCAACTGGAATCTTTGGCGCTGCAGGTCGGCCTGATCCAGCAGAACGAAAACCCGCAATTGAACAAGCCGCAGATGTTGGTATTCGCTGGCGATCACGGTGCGGCTAAAGCAGGCATCTCTGCGTACCCGCAGGATGTCACTTGGCAAATGGTCGAAAACTTTCTCGCTGGCGGCGCCGCGATCAATGTTTTCACGCGCACCTATGGATTGCCGCTGGCGGTTGTTGACTGCGGTGTCGCGCACGATTTCGGCCAACGCGATGGCCTGATCAATTGCAAAATCGCCGCCGGTACCGACAACTATCTGGAAGCACCGGCCATGACCGCCGAGCAATGCACGCAGGCGATCAACAATGGCGCGCAGCTCGTCGCACGTTACGCAGATGCCGGCGCCAACGTGATCGGGTTGGGGGAAATGGGCATCGGCAATACGGCCTCGGCCAGCCTGATCACGCATTGTCTGAGCGGGCAATCACTGATCGACTGCGTGGGGCGCGGCACAGGGCTTGATGATGCAGGCCTTGGTCGTAAACAGCAATTGGTGGCACAGGCAACCCAGCGAACCGGCGCGCTGACCGATCCGTTTGAGGTACTGCGCCAGTTTGGCGGTTTTGAAATCGCCACGATGGTCAGCGTGATTCTGGCCGCTGCCGAACGCCGGATGACCGTACTCGTCGATGGCTTTGTCGTCGGCGCGGCCGCGCTGATCGCTTGTCGTATGAATCCGGCGGCACGCGATTACTGTGTGTACTGCCACCGTTCCGCCGAAGCGGGACACCAAATTCAGTTGGCCGCAATGAATGCTACCCCACTGCTCGATCTCGGTATGCGCCTGGGCGAGGGCACCGGTGTCGCATTGGCCTGGCCATTGTTACAGGCTGCTGTCGCTTTCCTGAACGAAATGGCGAGCTTTGCCTCAGCCGGCGTCTCAGAAAAGCGTTAAGCCATCATGCGTCTTTGCCTGATCCGCCATTTTCCGCCGGCAGTGACACCGGGGGTTTGTTACGGACACACCGATCTGCCATTGAAAACACCGGTACATGGTGATCCGGCACGGGTGGATGGATTACGCGAACAACTGGCGCAACAAACCATGATCAACGCGCCGGTATTCAGCAGCCCACTGCAACGCTGCAGAGACCTGGCTTCAGTATTGTCACCGGATTATATTGAAGATGCACGGTTGCGCGAATTGAATTTCGGCGACTGGGAAATGCAGGCCTGGGACGCCATCGGGCCTACGGCACTGGATGCCTGGGCTGCCAATATCGCCGGCTTCCGGCCACCCGGCGGCGAAACCGGCCATGAACTACAACAGCGCGTACTGGCATGGCTGAGAGAAATCAGCGACCGCCATCATCATGCGATCGTTGTGACGCACGCCGGCGTAATACGCGCACTGCAGGCGCACCATCAGCGCTTGTCCGGCACAAACTGGCTTAAACTGCGTTACGACTACGGCGAACTCCTGTACCTGGACTTCACACTCGAGCAAATTCAAGCTGCACCGGTACAATAGCGCCATGCCTGCCGACGCGATTCCCTTGTCCCAAATTCGCCGTATTCTGGTGACCAAGCTGCGTCATCACGGTGATGTATTGCTCGCATCGCCTGTGTTCAGCGCGCTTAAAGCGGCTGCGCCACTGGCGCAGATCGACGGGCTGGTTTATGCCGACACTGCCGACATGCTGTCCGGCCACCCGGACCTGGATCAACTGCACGCCATTGACCGTGCCTGGAAGCGCTTGGGCCTGACGGGACAGGCCAAGGCAGAGTGGTCTCTGCTGAAGACACTTCAATCGCGCCAATATGACCTGATCGTGCATCTCACCGAACACCCGCGCGGTGCATGGCTGTCACGGTTACTCAAACCACGTTATGCCGTCGCACCACGCGTCAACGGTCGTGGCCGCTTCTGGAAAGGCAGCTTTACACATTTTGTTTCACCGATCATGGGCAGCGGCCGCCGTCATGTCGTCGAGCAGAATCTCGATGCACTGCGTCGATTGGGCATGCAGCCTGCACAGGACCAACGCGCACTCACCTTTGTTCCAGGTGCCGACGCTGAAGCGCATATTGCGGCACGTCTGCAATCGCTGGGCCTGGAACCCGGCAAATTCGTACACCTGCACCCGCCTTCGCGCTGGCACTTCAAGTGTTGGACAGCCGAGGGTTGGGCAAACATCATCGTCCGTATCCGTGCCGCTGGCTGGCCTGTACTGCTGACCGCCGCGCCCGGTGCAAAAGAAGGCCACCTGATCGAACGCATCCAGACAGCATTAGCGAAACGCAACGAACCGCCTGCAGCGAGTCTGGCGGGGGCATTGTCGCTGAAGGACCTGGGCGCACTCACCGCGCAGGCACGCTGCTTTGCCGGTGTTGATTCGGCACCGATGCATATTGCCGCCGCCATGCGCACTCCGGTGGTTGTATTGTTCGGACCGTCGGGCGAAGGGCATTGGGGCCCATGGGGCACACCGAGAATCGGTCACCATCAGGTCATTACGCGTAGCGCACAATTCAACTGCCGACCCTGTGGCCTGGACGGTTGCGGCGGCGGCAAGGTGAGCGAATGCCTCACCCACATAACGCCTGACGAGGTTTGGGCGGCCATTACCCCGCTGCTGTCTGACCACCAGCCGCTTGCACACCGCTGAACGGCGAGTTTTTTGAAGATATTGTCTATGAACGCACCACAACCTGATCGTACTGAAGAGATTCTGTCGCACCTGAAGGAGCGCGTGCTCGTGCTCGACGGCGCCATGGGCACCATGATCCAGCGTCACAGCCTCACCGAGGCCGATTTCCGGGGTAAACGCTTCGCGGATCATACCCACGATCTCAAAGGGAACAACGACCTGTTACTGCTGACCCGCCCGGACATCATCCAGGGCATTCACGAGCAGTATCTGGCGGCCGGTGCCGATATCATCGAGACAAATACCTTCAACGCGACGCGCCTATCGCAATCCGATTACAAGCTCGAAGAAATCGTTTATGAACTTAATGTCGCAGGTGCCGCCATCGCGCGACTCGCCTGCGACAAATACACCGCGCAGAACCCGGCCAAGCCGCGCCTCGTCGCGGGTGTGATCGGTCCGACCTCACGTACTGCCTCGATCTCGCCCGATGTCAACGACCCGGGCGCGCGCAACGTCAGCTTTGACGAACTGGTCAGAAATTACGTCGAGGCCGCTAACGGCCTCATCGACGGTGGCGCTGATCTGCTGCTCATCGAAACAGTCTTCGATACGCTGAACGCCAAGGCGGCCGTCATGGCCGTCGAACAAGTATTCGAGACCCGCCATCGCCGCTGGCCCGTCATGATTTCGGGCACGATTACCGACGCCTCGGGTCGCACGCTCTCCGGCCAGACGGCCGAGGCTTTCTGGACCTCGCTGTCGCACGCTCGCCCAATCTCGATGGGGCTGAACTGCGCACTGGGCGCCAAGGAGCTCCGTCAGCACGTCGAAACACTGTCCAGAATCTGCCCCACCTATATCTCGGCGCACCCGAACGCCGGTTTGCCGAATGCTTTCGGTGGTTACGATGAAACCCCGGAGATGCTGGCCGAAGATATTCGCGAATGGGCCGTACACGGTCTGGCTAATATCGTCGGTGGCTGCTGCGGCACCACACCGGATCACATCCGCGCCATTGCCAACGCCGTGGCGGGCGTCACACCGCGGCGCCCGGCCGAAGTACCACATCGCCTGCGCCTGTCGGGGCTGGAGCCTTGCGAAATCGGCCCCGAGTCGTTCTTCGTCAACGTCGGTGAACGCACCAACGTCACGGGTTCTCGCGCCTTCGCGAAGATGATTCTGGAAAACCGCTTCGATGATGCACTGGCCGTTGCCCGCCAGCAAGTAGAAAACGGCGCCCAGGTCATCGACATCAATATGGATGAGGCGATGCTCGATTCGGAAGCCGCCATGGTGCGCTTTCTGAATCTGATTGCCTCGGAGCCGGATATTTCGCGCGTGCCGATCATGATCGACTCATCGAAGTGGTCGGTGATTGAAGCCGGTCTCAAGTGCATTCAAGGCAAAGGCATTGTCAACTCGATCTCGATGAAAGAGGGCGAGGCCGAGTTCCTGCGGCAGGCACGTCTGGCGCGCCAGTATGGCGCTGCCGTCATCGTGATGGCTTTTGACGAAAAAGGGCAGGCTGACACCTTCGCCCGTAAAGTCGAAATCTGCGAACGCGCCTACAAACTGCTCGTCGCCAATGGTTTCCCGCCAGAAGACATTATCTTCGACCCGAACATTTTCGCCATTGCCACCGGCATTCCGGAACACGACGGTTACGCCGTCGATTTCATCGAAGCCACCCGCTGGATCAAGGCGCATTTACCGCATGCGCATATCTCGGGTGGCGTTTCGAATGTGTCGTTCTCATTCCGCGGCAATGACCCGGTACGCGAAGCGATTCATACCGTCTTCCTATATCACGCCATTCAAGCCGGCATGACCATGGGCATCGTCAACGCCGGCCAACTCGGTGTTTACGACGAGATCGAGCCCGAGCTACGTGCCAAGGTCGAAGACGTGGTGCTCAACAAGCATGCCGGTGCAGGCGACGCACTCGTCGAATTTGCACAGAATGTCAAAGGCACCGCCAAGGAGCGTGTGGAGGATCTGTCCTGGCGTCAGTGGCCGGTGGAAGCGCGGCTCAGCCATGCCATGGTCAAAGGCATTACCGAGTACGTTGTTGCGGACACCGAAGAGTGTCGTGCCGCCCTCGCTGCTGCGGGTAAACCGCCGTTGGCCGTGATTGAAGGCCCGCTCATGTCCGGCATGAACACCGTCGGCGATCTGTTCGGTGCCGGCAAAATGTTCCTGCCGCAGGTGGTCAAATCCGCCCGTGTCATGAAGCAGGCTGTCGCCCATCTGGTACCGTTCATCGAAGAAGAAAAGGCCCGCTCCGGCGCCGCCGCCAAAGGCAAAATCGTACTCGCCACGGTCAAAGGTGATGTGCACGATATCGGCAAAAATATCGTCGGTGTGGTGCTGGGTTGCAACGGTTATGAGGTCGTTGACCTCGGCGTCATGGTGCCCTGTGACCAGATCCTCAAAGCGGCCATCGAACACGAAGCACAAGTTATCGGCTTGTCCGGCCTGATTACGCCGTCCTTGGAAGAAATGACCTACATCGCAAGCGAAATGACGCGTCAGGGATTTGATATCCCGCTCATGATCGGGGGCGCCACCACCAGTCGCGCTCATACGGCCATCAAGATCGCGCCGAATTATGATCGCCCGGTCGTTTATGTGCCCGATGCGTCGCGCGCCGTGGGCGTAGTCTCCAATCTGCTTTCATCTGATCTGGAAAAAGCGGCAAATTACCGCACGGAGCTTGCCGCTGATTACGAGAAAGTACGGCAGCAGCACGCCAACAAGAAAGGCGTCACCCTCGTCTCGCTGGAAGCAGCACAGGCCAATGCCTTTGATGCCTTTGCGGGCGAGTACGCCAATTATCAACCCGTCGCACCACAAAAGACGGGCGTTCAAGTGATCGAACCTGCGTTGGCAGAGCTGGTGCCCTATATCGACTGGAGCCCCTTTTTCCAGACCTGGGATCTGACCGGTTCTTTCCCCGCCATTCTGGATGACGAGGTGGTCGGCGAAACCGCCAAGCAGGTCTATGCCGATGCACAAGCCATGCTCAAGCAGATTGTGGATGAGCAATGGCTTAAACCGCGCGGCGTGTTTGGCCTGTTCCCAGCCAATCGGGTCGGCGACGACATCGAGATTTATACCGACAGCACTCGACAGCATGTAGGCATGATCTGGCACAACCTGCGCCAGCAACAAGAGCGCCCCAATGGCAAACCGAACTGGTGTCTGGCCGACTTCATCGCCGAAAAGCAAGCGGTGAATACCCCGTCCGACTGGATTGGTGGCTTTGCCGTATCCTGCGGTGAGGGTATCGAACCACAGCTTCAGCGCTTTGAAGCCGAGCACGACGATTACCGTTCCATCATGCTCAAATCACTGGCAGATCGTCTGGCCGAAGCCTTTGCTGAATGGCTGCACCGTGAAGTACGCATGACCTATTGGGGTTACGCCGCCGGTGAGAGCCTCGATAATGCTGCCCTGATCAAAGAAGCCTATCGTGGCATTCGTCCGGCACCGGGTTATCCGGCCTGCCCGGATCACCTGGCCAAGCGCAGCCTGTTTGAACTACTGGATGTGCCCAAACTGGCCGGTATATCACTGACCGAATCGTGCGCCATGTGGCCGGCCGCCTCCGTCTCCGGCTTCTATCTGGCGCATCCGGCGGCGCACTATTTTGCCGTCAGCAAGATCGGCAACGATCAACTGGCGGATTGGGCGCACCGTTGTGGCCTGTCAGTGGATGAAGCCAAACGCTGGCTAGCGCCCATTGTCTAACCCTGGCCACCGAATGAACAGCGGGCCCAATCCCTTATGAGGAAGCCACCCCCGGTGGCTTCCTCATTTCTGCGCCGAAAAATCCTTTGGCGCTTCCCAGGTAATTTCTTTTTTTTCTCGCGCAGCCTGTTCCAACATCTTGATGAACGGTTGCGCTCGAACCGACAGCCCCACCAACTCGTGCGGTTCAATGCCAATCTCGGGAAGCGGCTTTTCTTCGGGCGTTCCGCATCCATCCTTCAAACGTCGCTCATGCGCTACCAGCGCCCGCAAATGCACTAACGCCGCTGGCATTTCGTCCACAGTCATCACGCCGCGTTGCGTTGCGGACTTACCGATTACCGTAAGCAATGCCCGCGCGACGTCATCAAACATTAGAAGATTGGCCGTGGCCTGTGAAGAAAATCGTACCAGCATACGTGTGCTCCTTGGCGACATGAATCAGATCAGCGGCATCCAACCTTCCGGGCTGACGCCAATCTGTTAACCATGATACCTTGTGTATTAAATGATCAAAACACGGGGGAAATTGAATGCAGGTGGGCATTGATCTGGGCGGCACCAAGATCGAAGCAGCCGTTCTGGATGAGCAGGGTCATTTCCGCTTCCGCGAGCGTCTGCCCACCCCCAGGAACGATTACCCGGCAACCCTGCAAACCATTCGATCGCTGGTACGATCAGCCGAAGCCGCGCTCGGCACTGCTTGTGTCCGCATCGGCGTGGGCCACCCGGGGTCGACGAATCCACTGGATGGCCGACTCCGCAACGCTAATTCGACCTGCCTGAACGGCCAGACCTTGCAGGTGGATCTGGAGGCCCTGCTACGACGCCCGGTGAGCCTCGCCAACGACGCCGACTGTCTGGCGCTCTCGGAAGCAACGGATGGCGCGGCACGTGGATTTGGTACAGTCTTCGGCGTGATTCTGGGTACCGGTGTCGGCGGTGGCTGGGTAGTCAACGGCCAATTGCGCCAGGGCCCGAATAGGCTGGCAGGCGAATGGGGGCATAATCCGTTACCCATCGCATCGCTGGAGGAGTTTCCCGGGCCGTTTTGTTACTGTGGCAAACAGGGCTGCATCGAAGCCTGGTTATCGGGCCCGGCACTACTTGCGGACTACCAGCATGCCACGACCGACACGACCATGACAGACGGCCCTGCATTAATCTCGGCGGCGCTACTTGGCAACGCCGACGCACGGTCAGCCTTGTCACGACATACACAGCGCCTCGCTCGTGCCCTGGCGACGATGATCAACGCCTGCGATCCGGACGCAATCGTGCTGGGCGGGGGCGTGGCGCAGCGCCCAAACCTCATCGACGATCTTTCTGCCGTACTACCCAGGTATGTTTTCCTACCGAGTGGCACACCCCTCAGAACCGAACTGCTGCTACCTCTGTTTGGCGACAGTTCCGGCGTCCGCGGCGCTGCACGATTGTTTAACACTCCAGCGGATCGACTTCCACAGCCCAACGTACGCCACCCGCCGCATGACCGCGCGTCATACCGCGACCCGCACTGATTCGTGGCAGCCAGTCGTTAAGCAAATTCTGCAACGCCACCCGACTGGATGACTCGATGAGCAATTGCGCCCGTTCACGTCCAGCGAGTTTCACCATGCGCATCGGCACCGGGTCATAAATAAAAACTTCGGGATGCGCTTCGCAGGGTACGAGCAACCGGATCTGCTGCAAAAAACCTAATACGGTATCCAGGTGCTTGGCTTCGGCGCGGACAATGGCTTGTGAGGCATAGGGTGGAAAGCCGGCCTGTTGGCGTGCCGTCAACTCCTGTTCAAGAAAGGCTGGCACGTCATGCCGAAGCAGACACTGATACAGCGGATGCTCCGGGTGCTCGGTTTGTACAATCACGCGCCCGGGATGGGCCGCCCGACCTGCACGGCCCGCCACCTGCATGAGCTGCGCAAACAAGCGTTCCGGCGCCCGCCAATCGGCTGCGAACAGCCCCGCATCTGCGCCCACGATACCCACACGTGTCAACGCCGGGAAGTCATGGCCTTTGGCCAACATCTGCGTACCGACGAGAATATCGACCTCACGCGAACGGATTCGCGATTCCAGCGCTTCCCATTGTTGGCGCGTTGTCGCCACATCGCGATCAACGCGTAAAATGCGCGCCTGCGGAAAATGCACCTGCAAGGCTTCCTCAATACGTTGCGTGCCACGCCCTACCGGACGCAGATCAGCATTGCCGCAATCGGGACACTGGCGAGGTATCGGTGACGTATCGCCACAATGATGGCAGCGCAGCGTGCGATCCAGGCGATGCACCACCCGATGCGCCGCGCAGCGTCGGCAATTGGAAATCCAGCCACAAGCGTTACAGGTCAGCACCGGCGCATAACCTCGCCGGTTGATAAACAGCAGGCTCTGCTCGCCTGCCGCCAGGCCCTGCGCCAATTCCGCCAGCAGCTGTGGCGACAGCCCTTCATCCAGGGTTAGACGGCGTGTATCCAGGACTTCAATGGTCGGCAACACGGCATCGGCATGGGCACGATCCGGTAGATCCAGACGGCGATAGCGCCCACTCTGCACATTCGACCAGCTTTCCGGCGATGGCGTCGCCGATCCGAGCAGCACTGGAATATTTCGCTGATGGGCGCGCCACACGGCGAGATCTCGCGCGTGATAGCGCATGCCTTCCAGTTGTTTGTAGGCGGGATCATGCTCTTCGTCAACTATGATCAGGCCCAGATTCGGCATAGGGGTGAAAACAGCCAGCCGTGTTCCAATGACAATGCGCGCCTCGCCATTCAACGCGCTGGCAAAATAACGGGCACGGGCCGCTTCGGTGACTTCACTGTGCAAGCTGACAACCGGCACCGCCGGAAAACGTGCGGCGACACGCGCTTCCAGCAACGGCGTCAGATTGATTTCCGGCACCAGCAGTAAAACCTGCTTGTCGTCACCCAAGGCCGCTGCAATCAGACGCAGATAGACTTCCGTTTTACCCGAACCGGTCACGCCAAACAGCAGGTTGGCCGAGTACCCATCCAGACGGGGTATCAAATCATCCAGAACTTGAGACTGGCTCGCCGTTAGGGCGGGGCATTGGCTCGCCGCTGTTTCGGCAGGGTCGACTGGCTTGATCGCGCGCCGTTTCGTGGGATCCGGTTTACGCAGCCCGGTGGGAATAGCCTGCAACAACGCTTCGCCCGGCGCCGCCTGGTAATAACTGGCGGCAAACAGACACAGATCAACCCAGTCTTGCGGCAGCGGCGGCAAATCGCGCAGTACCGTTTCTGCGGACTTCAGTTTCGCCGAATCCGGCGCAGAGGGATCGCTGTCGTCGTCCAACGGCAGCACTGCCAGAATCAGCCCGACACGGCGCCCGGCGCCAAAAGGAACGACCACGCGATAACCTACATCAGCCGGGGTCACCTCAGCCGGTGCCAGATAGTCAAAACTGGCCGCCAGCGGCGCATCAATCGCAACGCGCAATCGCCACAAAACCCCCTGATCCATAAGGGATTTTTCCAGCATTACCGCACAACCCGGATTAGAGGATATTTCTTACCGGGGTTCTCCGAACAGACCCACATGCCACTGATTTTTATAGAAAAAGCGTGTTTTTTGCATTGTGGATAACTTTGTGGGTAAATGACCCGAACTGACCGCCTTGACAGTTGAAAACCGGCCAGCGGTCGGCCTTGCGCTCGGGTCTTTTCCATGGGAATCGGGAACGACAATAACGCTTTTACAAAGCTGCGCGCAGTGCACGCCCAACGGTATGCACCGTATCGACGAGCACAGAGACGTTTTCCGGCGGCGTAAACTGGGAAATCCCGTGCCCGAGATTAAAGACATGGCCGGTGTCGGCGGGGCCAAAGCTGCGCAACACCTTTTCGGCCTCTCGAGCGACCGCTTCCGGGCCGGCCCGCAAAATGGTCGGATCCAGGTTACCCTGTAACGCCACACGGTCCCCTACGCGGGCGCGCGCTTTGCCGATATCGATCGTCCAGTCGAGCCCAAGCCCGGTCGCACCGGTATCGGCCAACGCCTCCAGCCACAAACCGCCGCCCTTGGTGAACACAATCGAAGGGACGCGTGCGCCATCCCACTCTTTGTGCAGACCGGCAACAATGCGCTTCATGTAATTGAGTGAAAACTCATGGAAGGCCGCTTCCGCAAGCGCGCCACCCCAGGAGTCAAATATCATCACCGCCTGCGCACCAGCCTCAATCTGAGCGTTCAGATACTGAATGACCGATTCAGTGGTCACGTCCAGAATCTTGTGCAGCAAGTCGGGGCGATCATAGAGCATCGTCTTGATACGCGCGTAGTCATCCGAAGCGCCCCCTTCGACCATATAACACGCCAACGTCCAGGGGCTACCGGAGAAACCGATCAGCGGCACGCTGTTATCCAGCGCGCGGCGAATCTCGGCGACTGCGTCAATCACATAACGCAACTGATCATGTGGATCCGGCACACAAAGATTGCGGATCTCCCATTCGTCGCGAAGTGGACGCTCGAATTTCGGACCTTCGCCTTCGGAGAAATACAGACCCAAACCCATCGCATCCGGCACGGTCAGAATGTCCGAGAAGAGAATCGCAGCATCAAGGTCATAACGCGCCAAGGGCTGCAGTGTCACCTCACAGGCGTAGGCCGGATTCTTACAAAGTCCGAGGAAGCTACCGGCGCGTTTACGGGTTTCTCGGTACTCCGGGAGATAACGCCCCGCCTGGCGCATTAGCCAGACGGGCGTGGTTTCGGTCGGCTCTTTCAACAAAGCACGCAGGAACAGGTCGTTACGGGGTCGGGTCACGGGAACTCCACAAAACAGGTTGATGAATCAGATCGTCACATGATCTCAGGAAAGGTTATTGCCAGCATCACGCCGATCCAGGGTGATGCCCAACTGTTTGAATTTTCGATATAGATGGGTACGTTCAAGACCGCTTTGTTCGGCAACGCGTGTCATGTTGCCGCCACTACGGGCAATGTGGTGCGTCAGGTAAAGACGTTCGAAGGCATCGCGCGCTTCCTTCAACGGCATATCGTAAAACTGGCCGAGCGAACCTTCACCATCCTCCACGGCCAGAGCCTCAACAGGCTCATCGGCCGTTTGCAACAACCCATCTACATCCTGCCGACTGATCGTTTCATCGAGCGCATTCAGTGCAAGATTCTTCAACGTGCCCAGTAAAAACCCCCAACCGCCATCCGCACCAGACCAGGTCTTCTGGCGGAGGACATTGAGCGCATCGGGCGCCATGTAACGATGCGGAATATTGCCCTGCTCACAAAGAAGCGTCAGCAGGGCAGGCAGCAGTTCAGGCAGGTCATTGGCCGATTCCGACAGAGACGGTAGCCCGACCCAGACATCACTCAGTCGATGGACCAGCCCGGCATCAACACCGCTTTCCACAATCGCATCCGATCCGTGTGCGCTGGCCACCACCAATGTCAGCCGATATTTTGCCAGGCGCTCCAGCACAAAGGCCAGGTTCATCTGAGTCATTCGTCCGGCGCCATAAAGCTCCGGGAGAAACAGCACGCCACCGGCATGCTGTTCAAGCATCTCTTGCGTGATAGCGCGACCTTCCTGAGACAGATTCAGCCAGGGCGCATGTGACGCCAACAGACTACGGGCACCGACTTCGGCAATCAAACCCTGCGCACCACGCAAAAACAGAATCGGTGAATGCTTGGCCGATTGCGCAATACGCTGCGCAAACTTCTTGAGCAGGCCAATCTGCAGCAAAGATTCCACGGCATAGTGCTGACGCGTCGCTGAGGCATCGGGCTTCAGACATTTCTTCACCGTCGCCAGCAACTTTTGAAGGGCGATGGGCTTTTCCAGAAAATCGACTGCACCGATCCGCGTTGCCTCAACCGCCGTATCGATGGTGCCGTGACCGGACATCATCACCACCGGCATCGTCAACAAACCATTCGACGACCATTCTTTGAGTAATGAAATCCCATCCGCATCGGGCATCCAGATATCCAGCAGCACCAGATCCGGACGACGGTTGCCCCGCAACTCGCGCGCCTTCGTCGCATTCTCGGCCAACATCACGCTGTGCCCTTCATCCGCCAGAATCTCCGACAGCAATTCGCGGATACCGACTTCGTCATCTACTACCAGTATGTCTGCCATATCAGGCTCCTACCGACTTCTCAAGGTCATTTGGGTTCAAATCTTTTGTGGCGGCGGCCTTCAGCACAATGCGGATCTCGGCGCCCCCTTCAGCACGGTTTGCTAATGAGATCCGCCCGCCGTGCTCTTCGATGATTTTCTTGACGATGGGCAAACCCAGTCCCGTACCTTTGGGTTTGGTCGTGACATAAGGTTCAAAGGCATTCGCCATGATCTCCGGCGGAAAGCCGGGCCCGGTGTCGGCAATGATCAGTTCCACCTGCTGATTCAGCGTACGCGTGGCGACATCAATCCGCAGATCCGATCGGCCTTCCGTCGCATCCTGTGCATTCCGGATCAAATTATGAATAATCTGACGCAATTGCGCCGGGTCACCCTGAATCGGCGGCAAATCCGTACTGAGCGACGCGCGAATCGGTGTCAACGACGATTCATACAGCACGAGCAACTCACGCAGCAACTCGTTCAGGTCGAGCGCCACCAGATTCGCCGGTGGCAATCGCGCATAATCGCGGAAGCTATCAACCATGTGCTTCATAGCCTGCACCTGATTGACAATCGTACGTGTCGAACGTTGCAGCACATCCGCATCACTCTCATTCAAATGTGCAGCAAGCTTATGCTCCAGGCGTTCGGCGGCCAACTGGATGGGGGTCAGCGGGTTCTTGATCTCATGCGCCAAGCGGCGTGCCACTTCGCCCCAGGCTGTTGCGCGCTGCGCCTTGATCAGTTCGGTGATGTCGTCGAACACCACCACGTAACCACCACCTGACTGCTCCGGCAATTCAGAACCATGCACCATCAGTTGTTGCTTGCGGCCATCCAACAGCAGCCGCTCCACTTCGATCTGCCAGGCTTCCTTGCCATACTTTGCAAAACCATCCCGAATCGTACGCGCCAGATCTTCCTGACGTGGCCAGGCTTCCAGGGGCTCAAAAAGCAGGCCGACCCAGTCTTCATTGAGCAAGGTACGTGCCGCGCCGTTAACGGCCTTTAGTACAAAACGCCGATCAAACGCCAAAACGCCGGCCGACAGATTGTCGAGGACCTCCTGCAGATAAGCCCTGGCACGCTCAAGATCAGATCGATGCCGCTCTGTTTCCGTATGCGCTTCGCGTAACTGAAATGTCATCCGGTTAAACGACTGCGTCAGAATACCCAACTCGTCGTGGCTGACTACGGTCTGTTTTGGCGACAAATCGCCGGCTGCCACCGCTTGCGTCCCCTCCGCCAGAATCGTCAATGGCGCTGTAAAACGACGGGCCAGGATGAATGCCGCAGAGAACGCTGCTGCCAGCGCAAGCAGCAACGTTAGCGTCAGCGTGATCGCATAAAGCCGGGTTAGCCCATCGCGCGCCAGTTCCAATTCACGGTATTCGCGGTAAACCGATTGCACCGCCTCGGAATCTGCAGCCAACTTCGTCGGGACAGGCACCACAACCTCCAGCATACGTGGTTGCGCGTGACGCTCATCACCAGGCAATAACACCATCGCTCGGAGTACCGGTGTTCCCGTACCGTCCGCTTCAATTGCCGAGAAGGCACCGTTCTTGCGCGTCACGTCCACCTGCGGTGGCAACGGCAACACCAACTGCTCGCCCCGTGCTTCCGAGGTGCTCAGCACCTCAATCCGGTTGCCGCGGATCTGCAATAGCGCCGTCGATTGCGCTGCCGTCACCTGCTTAAGTTTGCTCAAGACACCTGGCGCGTCCTGATTACCACGTTGAGCAATTGCCTGTGCGGCATCGCGCGTCGTTAACACCAGTCCGGCCGTCATGCCTTCCAGTGCGTCGCGCCCCAGGTTCAGTCCGGCCTCCAGCGCCTGTTCGACACGGACGTCAAACCAGCTCTCGATGCTGCGCGTCATGAACTGCACCGAAACGGCGTATATCAGCACACCCGGTACCAGCGCCATAATCGCCAGCATCAGCATCAACCGGAATTTGAGGCGGGCGCCGAAGATCTGCTCACGATGGTCGCGCCACAACCGATAGAGCTGCACGCCGATCACCAACGCCATCGACAGACCCAGCAAAATATTGAGTCCGATCAACCACGAATAATGTCGTGCAAAGAAATCCGTATTGGCCGAGGCCTGCGTCAGCAGAAATAACAATGCCACCGAAACCAGCGTCATAATGAACACTGCCAGACGCATTATTTGCCTCCGGCCACGGTCGGCACCGTCAGTTGAAATTGGCGCCATTCGCTATCCAGACGCCAATCCCGGTCACCGAATGACACCACTTGGAAAGGCTTCGGTAAGAATGCCGGATCCAGACGAAAACGGATGGCAACATCAATCACCTCGCCCGGTCGCACTAACCCGGCGGGGATCCGCCATACCGCAGGACGCGCGATGTAATTCAATGCATCCGTCAAATCAAGGAAATTTCGGGCGCTCTGATCTTCCGTCACACGATAGTTACGCACCAGCGCGTTATAGGTCAGACGCCGATCAATACGGGCTTTATAAAGCGTGTCATCAACCCAGTACCAGCGCGGCCGTCTGATTTCTGCTTCCAACTGAAAAACGAGTGGGATACCGTGATTGACCGCATCCGTCAGCGCGGGCGACAAATTCAATGTGAATTGACTGTTAAGTAACGGGCCATCATCTGTCTGTATCAGCGTCGGCGCACTGACATCGGCGCCGGCCGCCAACGTCGGCAGACTTTGCAGGCCAAACCAGGCGGCCATTAGCAGGTAGCCTATGCGCCACAACCGACGCAACCCACTCATCGCGCCTCCTTCGCCAGGAGGGCATAAAAAAAGCCATCATGACGGGCATCCGGCAGCAGCGTCAATTGTGTCAGCAGTCGCGCGCCTGACGTGTCCGCCAGAAAGCGCTGGATCTGCTCTTGATTTTCCTGAAGGAATACCGAGCAGGTGCCATACAGCAGGCGCCCGCCGGGCTTGAGCAACGGCCACAAAGCGTGCAACAGACGTTGCTGCGTACGCGCCAACACGTCAATGTCGGCATCGCGACGCAGCCATTTGGCGTCCGGATGACGCCCGGCAACCCCGGAGCCGGAGCAAGGGGCATCAAGCAGAATCGCATCAAAGGGGCGTTTGGCCCATGCGGCGTGGGCGTCAGCGGCGTCGGCACAGACGATATTGATCGTCCGGTCGGCAGGGAAGCGCGACGGATCAATCGTGCGCGCCAGGGCAGCACAACGCGTCCGATCCGCCTCAACGGCCGTCAGTTCAATAGCCGCTGACTCGAGCAGATGAGCCGCCTTGCCACCCGGCGCTGCGCAAGCATCCAGCACGCGCATACCCGGTTGCACATTGAGTAGACGCGCCGCCTGCTGCGCACCGAGATCCTGCACTGATACCAGCCCTTGGGCAAATCCTGGCAACGACTCAGCAGGCTGCGGCTGTGTCAGCAGAATCGCATCGGCACCATCCTCGGGCAACGCATCTTCCAGCGCCACCCCGGCACCCTGTAATTGGTCTCGGTAAGCGTTGATATTGGTACGCAGGCGGTTCACGCGTAAACCCATCGGCGGTTTCCGATTCCCGCCGGCCACGATCGACGGCCAAGCATCCGGCCAATCGACTTGGAGACGTTGCAACCACCAAGCCGGATGCTGACAAAAAGCCTCTTCATCTGACATCATGGCAGCATCCAGTTGAGTACGCTCGCGTAATGCCCGTCGCAGAATCGCATTCACGAAACCGCGATAACGCCCGCCCGAGAGCGTCGCTGCCGCCTCCACGGCCTGATCAACGCCAACGTGTGCCTTTTCCGGATGCATCTCCAGCCAGCACAACGCCACACGTAATAAATTACGTAATTCGTCTTCGGCCGTCGGACGGTCCAACAGCAGCGACAATTCAACATCGGCGCGCCGATAACGCCGCAAAGTCGCATAGGTCAGATCGATTGCCTGCGCGCGTACGGCATTCGGCGGCAGCTCCTGCTGGCGCAGGTTGGTGAGCACCACGGTCAAACTACGACCAAATGCGATAACGTCCGTCACGCAATCGGCCGCCGTCTTCATCGCCCAAGCCAGCGAATCCGGCTGCAACCGGACACTGGCGGACGGCGGCCGACGATTTGCACCGGTCGGCGTCGGCCGGCCCACAGACGCGCCCGACGAGGCTGTGTGCGCCTGACGGGACAAGGGTTTTGATCGAGGTGTTGTTCGGTTGGGTGGGCGACTCATGATTGATTTGAGTGTAGCATGTTTACAACACCACGAAAGCGCCCAACCCCGCATGCATTCCTTCTGTTTTCTGCGCCATCTTCTCTGCCTGATCACGCTCGGATTCAGCATCCATGCCGCGCACGCATGGAATGCGACAGGCCACCGTGAGGTCGTCGCAGTCGCTTGGGCCGCACTTGATGCACCGACCCGTGATCGGGTCAACACACTGATCGCCAGCCAGGCGTTGATTACGAAAACCCAAAACCAACACGGCGACGCTGCCTGGATGGCCGCAGCACTCTGGCCGGATGAGTTGCGCGATCAGGCAGAACCCTCCCGCGCCATGACCACACCACCTGTCACACAACAGCAATGGTTAGCGCATGCCAGTAGCGGCGAGGCCACACGATACTGGCACTTTGCCGATCGCAATATCGCCCGGCCCTTCAACCAACAGCCGTCGCACGGTCTGTTGGAACAGGCGCTTACTGCACAACTGGGGCTGTTGAGCGATGCATCGCTTCCGCATCATAAGCGCGCCATCGCACTGGCCTGGGTCAGCCATCTGGTCGCAGACGCCCACCAACCCCTACACTGTGCCAGCCGTAGCGTTCCCGGGCACCCCGGAGAACTGGATGCTGGCGGTAATCTGGTAACGGTTCTGGATGCGGGCCGGAAACCGCCGGAGCCGATCAGCCTGCACCGTTGGTGGGACGAACTGCCGGGACACGCGCGCCCGGAAACCCGCCGATTCGACCATGATCTTGCGGTACTATTACGCCAATCCCTGAAAGTCACCGACAACGATCTCGCCAAACCACCGCGGACATGGATCGAGGAATCTTTCACGATTGCGCGCGATCAGGTCTATCCGGGCCTGCAACCCGACCCGGATGTTCCTGGCGCCTATCTGATCGACCAGGATTACTGGCTAGCGGGGCGCGACATGACACAGACCCGACTGGCGCAGGCTGGGAGACGGCTGGCGTATGTTGTAACGCAGGCGTTAAAGGATTTGCCGTAATTTCCCGCGTCTTACAGGCCAAAACCTACCGAACCGGCATTAACCGCGCGCCATCGCCTCCAGCCGTGCAATGCGCTCAGCGGTTTTCGGGTGTGTCGAGAAGAGGCTGTCAATGCCACCACCGGCCAGCGGGTTCATGATCATCATCTGCGCGGTGGCCGGATGAGATTCCGCCGTCGGGAAAAGAATCCCGCGCGCGGAAGCATCGATCTTACCCAGTGCGCTGGCCAATGCCAGCGGGTCGCCGCTGATTTCGGCGCCGCCGCGATCCGCCTCGAACTCGCGGGCGCGAGAGATCGCCATCTGAATCAACGCAGCGGCCAGCGGTGCAATAATCGCCACCACGATACTGACGATCGGATTCGCCGGACGCCCGTCTTGACTGCGACCACCAAAAAAGAGTGCGAAGTTGGCTAACGCTGAAATGGCTCCGGCCAACGTGGCGGCAATGGTCGAGGTCAGAATATCGCGGTGCTTGACGTGGGCAAGTTCGTGCGCCATCACGCCGCGTAACTCGCGCTCGCTGAGCAGGCTCACGATACCGGTCGTCGCTGCGACGGCGGCGTTTTCAGGGTTGCGCCCGGTGGCGAAGGCGTTGGGCTGCGCTTCGTTAATCAGATACACCTGCGGCATCGGCAACCCGGCGCGGGTCGCCAGGTCACGCACCATGTTGTAAAGATAGGGCGACGAGGTTTCATCGACGGGCTGCGCGTTGTACATCTTCAGCACCATCTTGTCGGAGAACCAGTAGGCGAAGAAATTCATCCCACCACCAAACAGCAACGCCAGCATCATGCCGTCGCGGCCGCCGATCAGGCCACCGATCATCATGAACAGTGCCAGAATGGCTGCGAACAGTATCGTCGTCTTGAACCAGTTATTCACGGCTTCTTCCTCATGGTGTTGCGCAATATTACGCGCGCGGCTTACTCACCGCGCTGCTATTAAAACCAAATGGGCTTAAGAATCACTTAGCAACATGGTGTCGGTGCGGCTGCTTTCAAGCAAATACGGCACCTACCGGCAACGGATGGCCGCGTAAAAAATCGGCCGCCGATAAACGCTTACCGCCAGGCGCCTGCAGCACCTCCAGGCGAAGCGCACCCTCACCGCAGGCCATCACGACACCGGCAGGATCGGCTGTCAGAACGGTACCAGGAGCACCGCGCCCGGCTACCGGGGACGCCTGCCAGATCTTGATCGGTGTCTCACCAAGCGACAGCACCGCACCGGGAAAAGGATTGAAGGCGCGAATTTTGCGATCCAGCAATGTCGCGGACGCCGTCACATCGAGCAGCGACTCGGCCTTTTCCAGTTTGTGGGCATAGGTCACACCTGCATCCGGTTGCGCCTGCGCTGTCAGCGCCTCGCCCGAAGCCAATTTTTGCAAAACCGTCACAATGCGTTCTGCCCCCAGCGCCGCCAGCCGATCATGCAGTTGCGCAGTACTTTCCGTGGGCAAAATCGACAATCGTGCTTTGTCCACTACACCACCTGTATCCAACCCTGCGTCCATCTGCATGATGCAGACACCCGTCTCGGCATCGCCCGCTTCAATAGCGCGATGAATCGGCGCCGCACCACGCCAGCGCGGCAGCAACGACGCATGAATATTCAGGCAACCATAGCGCGGCATGTCCAGAACCGATTGCGGCAAAATGAGGCCGTAAGCCACCACCACCAGCACATCGAGCGCGTAAGCACGCAGCATGGCTTGTGCCGCATCGTTACGTAAGGTCAGCGGTTGTTCGACCGGGATATGTCGCGACACGGCCAACTGCTTCACCAGCGATGGCGTCAGTTGCATACCGCGCCCCGATGGGCGATCCGGCTGCGTCAGGACAACGGGCACCTCAAAACCGGCATCCAAAATGGCTTGGAGCGCCTGCTGCGCAAACGCCGGCGTTCCGGCAAAACCAACGCGTAAACCCATGCCCGTGCTCATCAGACCGTATGCCGCGACTGCTTGACCAGTTTGCTGCGGATACGCTGCTGCTTGAGCTGCGACAAGTGATCGACAAACACTTTACCGTTCAAGTGATCGATTTCGTGCTGAATACAGATCGCCAGCAGACCGTCGGTTTCCAGCATCCGTTCATTGCCATCCAGGTCCTGGTAGCGCACGCGCACATCCGATGGGCGATCGACCTTATCGTAGATGCCGGGTACCGACAGGCATCCCTCTTCATAGGTCTGCATGCCGCTCACGGATTCAATCACGGGGTTAATCAAGACCTGCAGCGCATTCTGGTCTTCCGAGACGTCAATCACAACAACACGCTGATGCACATTGACTTGCGTCGCCGCCAGGCCAATGCCGGGCGCTTCGTACATGGTTTCAGCCATATCGGCGACCAGTTGACGCAAAGCAGCGTCAAACACGGTCACCGGCTTGGCCACCGTACGTAGCCGTTCATCGGGAAATCGCAGAATGGGAAGGAGGGCCATAATTCTCTGAAAACCGGGTTCTGCACCAGGAACATGCTGCAGACTGTGGGAAATGATTTATGCTTATTCGGCCGCCGACAGCCGACGCCTTTTCACTTCCCATTATAGCGATGCGCCTTCAGGAACCAACCACCAGCCCTTCAGCGGCCCACGACGACTTGCGGGCCTGGCTGAATCTGACGCTAACGACCGGCGTCGGCCCCCGCACACAACAGCAATTGTTACGCGCCTTCGGCCATCCCGGTGCCGTTTTTGAGGCCGGGTTGAGCGCCATTTCGGGCGTCGTCGGCATTAAGTCGGCACAAAACCTGCTGGAAGGACCTCGCCAGGAAGCTCAGCAGGCGCTCATTGACCAGACTTTGACCTGGCTCAACGAACCGGGCCATCACCTCATCACCTTGGCCGATCAGGACTATCCGCAACGACTGCTTGAGTCGACCGACCCACCCAGTTTGCTGTACGTCAATGGCGACCCGGCTTATCTGAACCAACCAGCGATTGGTGTCGTGGGGAGCCGCAACGCAACGCCACAGGGCGTTGAAAACGCCCGCGCTTTTTCAAAAGCCTTGGCGGATGCCGGTTTCAGCATCATCAGTGGGCTGGCGCTTGGCATTGATGCCGCCGCGCATGAAGGCGCACTTCGCTCTGACACACGCAGCGGCACCGTAGCCGTTGTCGGCACCGGCATTGACCGTGTCTATCCGGCGAGCAATAAGAAACTCGCTCACCTGATCACAGGTAACGGCTGCATTATTTCCGAATTTCCGCTGGGCACCGTGGCTGCTGCCAGCAACTTCCCGCGGCGCAACCGGCTCATCGCGGGTCTTGGACAGGCATGCCTCGTCGTTGAAGCAGCGCCTGCTTCGGGGTCTCTGATCACCGCCCGCCTGGCCGGTGAACTTGGCCGCGACATCTTCGCCATCCCCGGTTCCATTCATGCACCTCAGTACAAAGGGTGTCATGCACTCATCAAGCAGGGCGCCAAGCTGGTCGAATGCGCCCAGGATATCCTGGAAGAACTGCAACCCCCGCGTCCCGCACCGACCATCACCGTGGTCAGTGCCATTGAGGCGGACAACAACACAACCCGGCCCGAACACGCTGCACTACTGCAGGCGTTAGGCCACGAAGCAGCCACACTGGATCAACTCATCCAGCGCTGCGGGCTGACGGCGGATGTCGTTCTTGCGATGCTGACTGAACTCAGTCTGGCGGGGTACGTCACGAATCTGCCCGGCGGACGCTTTCAGCGTCTGATTCGTGCATAATGACTGCGCTAACATTCCCTAGCCTGTCGATTCACCCTACGTCTTAGGTCGCCACTATGCTCGATATTCTGGTTTATCTCTTCGAACACTTTGAAGAACTTGGCGCCAACCAGGGAGAACCCCAAGAAACGCCTCAAACCATCACGCTGGATGCCGAACCGCTTTCTGAAACTCTGATGGAAGCCGGTTTCGAACGCGAGGAGATCGATGAGGCTTTTGGCTGGCTGGCCGGTCTGGCGGGCGAGCGCTACCATGCCGTCGCCGCGCCTTCCGCGCATGCTGTAAGGATCTACACCGATCGCGAATACGCCCACCTGGGCCCCGATTGCCTGAACTATCTGTGGGCGCTGGAGCAGCAGAATGCTGTTCCAGCCGATCTACGCGAACTCATTATTGACCGCGCCATGGCGATGGACGATCTGACCTTGGAGCATTTCAAGATTATCGTGCTCATGGTGCTCTGGAGCCGCAATCAGGCCATTGATGGTCTTCTGGTCGAAACGCTGCTCGACGCAGCAAACCCGGTTTACAACTAACCGTCCATTAAGGACCCGGCTTGCCAATCCCGGCAAGCCCTCCTATGATGCGGCGGTTACGCGGTGCCTTTAGCACCGTCCACATGACTACCGGGCAGCGGGATCGGGTGCTTACCTGAACCGTCAGCCTCCGAGACTTCGCCCCATGGGAAAAAAGCTGATCATTGCCGAGAAACCTTCAGTCGCGCTGGATATTTCCAAAGCGCTCGGCGGCTTTACCAAGCACGATGACTACTATGAAAGTGACGATTACGTCCTTTCTTCCGCCGTGGGTCACCTGCTGGCGCTGATCTGCCCGGAAGAGTTTGAAGTCAAACGCGGCAAGTGGACTTTTGCCCACCTGCCGGTGATACCGCCACACTTTGATCTGCAGCCCATCGAGAAATCGGCACCGCGCCTGAAGGTCTTGCAAAAGCTGCTCCGCCGCAAAGATGTTGATGGCCTCATCAACGCATGCGATGCGGGACGCGAAGGCGAGCTCATCTTCAATTACATCGCGCAGTACGCCAAGGCCAAAGTGCCCGTACAGCGCCTCTGGCTGCAATCGATGACCAAGGAAGCCATCCAGGACGGCTTCAAGCATCTGCGCGATGGCACCGAGATGCAGGGCCTGGGTGATGCCGCCGTGTGTCGTTCGGAATCGGACTGGCTGGTCGGCATCAACGGCACCCGCGCCATGACCGCCTTCAACTCCAAAACCGGCGGTTTCCACCTAACGACCGTCGGCCGCGTCCAGACACCGACCCTGTCACTGGTCGTCGAACGCGAAAAGGAAATCCGCGCCTTCATCCCACGCAATTACTGGGAAGTGGAAGGCGAATTCCAGGCAGCCGGCGGCACTTACACCGGTCGCTGGTTTGACGAAGGTTTCAAAAAAGGCGAGGATGAACATGCCCGCGCCGAACGTCTGTGGCAAGAACAATCCGCCGAATCGATCCGTGGCGAATGCTTGGGCAAACCCGGCATCGTCACCGACACGGCAAAACCGGAAAATCGTCTATCGCCCCTGCTTTTTGACCTAACCAGCCTGCAACGTGAAGCGAACACGCGCTTTGGCTTCTCAGCCAAAACCACGCTGTCGATCGCCCAGGCACTCTATGAAAAGCACAAGGTGCTGACCTACCCGCGGACCGATTCACGCGCGCTGCCCGAAGATTATCTGCCCACCGTACACAATGTACTGGCTGGTCTGCCGGATCTGTACGCCCCCTTCGCCAACGAGATTGTTAAAGAAGGCTGGGTCAAACCGAACAAGCGGATCTTCAATAACACCAAGATCTCGGATCACTTCGCCATCATTCCAACAGGTACCGTGCCTAAGAGTTTGTCGGAAGTCGAAGCCAAACTGTACGACTTCGTCGTACGCCGCTTCCTCTCCGTCTTCTATCCGGCGGCCGAATATCTGGTCACCACACGCATTACCCGCGTGGGCAAACACCCGTTCAAGACCGAGGGCAAAGTCCTGGTCAAAAAGGGCTGGCTCACCGTTTACGGCAAAGAAGAAAGCGACGAAGAAACCAATCTGCCGGCAGTCACCGACGGTGAGGCAGTGCAAACCGAGGATGTACGCATCAAGGCATCAGCCACACGCCCGCCAGCACGCTACTCCGAAGCGACGCTCCTTTCCGCCATGGAAAGCGCTGGCAAGCGCATCGATGATGACGAACTGCGCGCTGCGATGGCCGGGCGCGGCCTCGGCACACCCGCTACGCGCGCCCAGATTATTGAAGGCCTGCTGGCCGAACAATACCTGCTGCGCGAAGGCCGCGAACTCATCCCGATGGCCAAAGCCTTTAATCTCATGACGCTGCTGGAAGGCCTGGGCGTTACGGCACTCACCTCGCCGGAACTCACGGGCGAGTGGGAATCCAAGCTGGCCAGCATGGAGCGCGGCGAACTCTCGCGCAAACAATTCATGGCCGAAATCGCCCAGATGACCGAAGACATGGTCGCCAAGGCCAAGAACTTCGAGCACGACACCATTCCGGGTGACTTTGGCACCCTGACCACGCCATGCCCCAAGTGCGGCGGCGTCATGAAAGAAACCTACAAGAAGTTCCAGTGCGGCAGTTGCGACTACGGCCTCTGGAAAACCGTTGCCGGCCGCCAGTTTGAGGGTTCCGAAATCGAAACGCTGATCAAAGAACGTCAGGTCGGCCCACTCAATGGCTTCCGCAACAAGATGGGCCGCCCGTTTGCGGCGCTGATCAAGCTCAACGACGAGCACCAACCCGCTTTTGATTTTGGTAACTCAGACGATAGCTCAACCGAACCGGTTGATTTTTCGGGCGTTACCAGTGTGGGCAAATGTCCCAAGTGCGCCGCCAATGTTTACCCCTACGTCACGTCCTACGTTTGCGAGAAATCCGTGGGCCCGGACAAAACTTGCACCTTCCGTTCCGGCCAGATCATTCTGCAACAGCCGATCGACACCGAACAGATGTCCAAGCTGCTGACGGCCGGTAAAACCGACCTGCTGAAAGAGTTTGTCTCTTCCCGCACACGCCGCAAATTCTCGGCATTCCTGGCGCTCGATAAAGACGGCAAAGTGAGCTTCGAGTTTGAACCTCGGCCCGTCAAAGCCGGTGCTGCGGCGAAAGCCAAAGCCGCCCCGAAAAAGGCTGCTAGCCGAGACGCTGACACAGAAGATGCCAAGCCCGCCAAAAAGGTAGCAGCCAAGAAACCGGCCACTAAAAAGCCAACAGCTAAAAAACCGGCGGCAAAAAAGGCTGTAGAAGCCAAGGAATAATTGCTGGCTTACAGAACAATCGCAACTAATACCTGCTTAAAAGCGAACACGTACATCCAACGAATTAGCTGTTTTCAACGAACGCTTTTGCTTGCTTGGGAAACTTCTTTATCAGCCAAGAGAGCGCCTCCAGTTGATCGACCGAGGTTGCTCTTCTGATTTGAACCAATAGTTTCA
>JBLIZO010000031.1:0-10142 GCA_048859965.1 Fluviibacter sp. | reverse complement strand
CTGATACCGGCAGACTGTCGCCTGATTGAAGCAAAAGATTTTTTCGTGAACCAGGCGCTACTCACGGGAGAAACGTTCCCGGTAGAGAAACATGCCATCGAACTCGCTGATGCAAATACTGACCTGAACGATGCGGATAACGCCATATTCATGGGCACCGCCGTCATCAGTGGCCTGGCCAAGGCCGTTGTCTGCCAAACCGGCAGCGCCACTGTCCTCGGTGATATTGCTGAAAACCTGACCAAAAAATCGCCACCGACCGAATTTGAAATGGGCTTGCAGGCCTTTGGTCAGCTCATCATGCGGCTAACGGTGTTCATGGTGCTCTTTGTCTTTCTGATCAACACCCTGTTTGCACGCCCGCTACTGGAATCCTTTCTCTTCTCGATTGCGCTGGCGGTCGGCTTAACGCCAGAGCTGCTGCCGATGATTGTCACGCTCACCCTGTCGCGCGGTGCGCTACGACTCTCTCGCGAACAGGTCATTGTTAAAAAACTCTCGGCCATTGAAGACCTGGGCAGCATGGATCTGCTATGCACCGATAAAACGGGCACCCTCACCGAATCGCATATCCGTCTGGAACAGCATGTTGATGCGCAAGGTCAGGCAAGCGAATCCGTCCTCAAACTGGCCTATCTCAACAGTTACTTTGAATCCGGCTTACGCAGCCCGCTGGATGAAGCCATTCTGGAGCATCGCGACATCAGCCACGATGGCTGGAACAAAATCGACGAGGTGCCCTTTGATTTCGAGCGTCGCCGGGTTTCCGTACTGGTAGACAACAGCCAACAGCGTTTACTGATCGTCAAAGGGGCTGCCGAAGACGTATTGAATCATTGCACGCAATTTGAAACGCCTGAGGGTGTTCGCCCGATCCATGATGCAGACTGGGCACGCATCCATCGACTGCACGATCAATTAGGGGCCGACGGCTTTAAAGTGTTGGGCATTGCCTGGCGCAAGGTGCTGGAAACCCAGCAACACGCACTGATCAACGATGAAACCGAGCTGGTATTTGCCGGATTCGCCGCCTTTCTGGACCCGCCCAAGGAAAGCGCCGCAGGCGCCATCAAAGCGCTGACCGACAGCGGCATCAGCGTACGGGTCGTCACGGGCGATGGGGAACAGGTCACCCGCTATGTGTGTGGCAAACTCAACATACCCGTTACCGGGGTCATCTTAGGTAGCGATCTTGCCGACCTGGATGATGCTGCGCTCTGTGCCCGTATCCGAGATGTCAACCTGTTCTGTCGTATCAATCCGGCGCAAAAGAACCGCATTATTCTGGCCTTCAAACAAATAGGACACACGGTAGGCTATCTGGGAGATGGCATCAACGATGCCCCATCGTTGCACTCGGCGGATGTCGGTATCTCCGTTGATACGGCCGTAGACATTGCCCGAGAAGCGGCTGATCTCATTCTGCTTAAACAGGATCTCAACGTCCTGCATTCAGGCGTGATTGAAGGCCGACGGACATTCGCCAACATCATGAAGTACATCATGATGGGTACCAGCTCCAACTTCGGCAACATGTTCAGCATGGCAGCGGCAACCCTCTTTCTGCCCTTCCTGCCGTTACTCCCAGCGCAAATCCTGCTCAACAATCTGCTCTATGACATCTCCGAACTACCCGTTCCTATGGATAACGTCGATGCGGACTACTTATCCAAACCCCGTCATTGGGATATCGGCTTTATCCGGAAATTCATGTGGGTGGTCGGCCCGGTCAGCTCGCTCTTTGATTTCATCACCTTTGCGGTGCTGCTCTTCGTCTTTCAGGCGAACCAGACGCTCTTCCATACCGGCTGGTTTATCGAATCCATTGCCACACAAGTCTTTGCGATCTTCGTGATCCGCACCGTCGGCAACCCGTTCAAGAGCCGCCCCAATCGCTGGCTGGCACTCACCTCTGTCGGCGTCATACTGGTTGCCTGCGCCCTGCCCTTCAGCTTCCTGGCGCCGGCGCTGGGGTTTGAAGCACCCCCGCCGCTATTCTTTGCGATCCTTCTGGTAATGACTGTCAGCTATCTACTTATGCTGGAACTGGCCAAACGCAACTTCTATCGGCGCATCATGCGATAAACCGATTTTTATTCGGCCATGTCGTGGCGCCCCTATCCTATGTTCATGTGATACCCACCCTCAGGGGATGCAGGTATCGTTCTACCCATGTCTGATGCAGCACGCTCCCCCTCCTCCAGCCAGATGGCCGTCCGCCACCTGTTGCTGGTGGAAGACAACCCGCTTTTCGCCGAACAATTGACGAATTCGGTCAGCAAGCTGCCGGGTGAGTGGCAGATCGAGCATTTCCGTACGGGTCAGGAAACCCTGTCGGCCATTAAAGTGCGGTCGGCGAAGTCGCCATTTACGCTGGCGCTGATCGATATCGGGTTGCCGGATATGAATGGGATTGAGGTGATCCGGGCTTGCCGGGATCGTTTTCCGGAAATGCCGATTGTGGTGATTTCGGTCATTTCGGTCGAGCAATCGCTCCTGGATGCCATTCACGCCGGGGCGAGCGGTTATATTCTGAAAAGCGATTCGGTGGAGCAGATTGCCAATGATGTGGCGCGGGTGCTGGAGGGTATTTACCCGTTGAGCCCGCAGTTGGCCCGGTTTCTGTTCAAGCAGGTGACGACGGCTAAGGCACCGGCCAAACAGGCAACGCATTTCAATTTGACACCACGCCAGGTAGAGACGCTGAAGCATCTGGCGCAAGGTGCCAGCTATGAACAGGTGGCGCAACTGATGGGTGTGGCGCTATCGACGGTGCAAACCAATATTCGCAATCTGTACCGCAAGCTGAATGTGCGCACGCAGGCGCAGGCGGTGTCGATTGCGCACAAGCACAATCTGTTTTAACGGGTCAGGCGGCAGATACCGCACTGAGTAGTTTATTGACGGTACTGCCCAGATACGCATCGTAACCCGTTTTGCCAAAGGCACTGTCGTAGGCGCTCTTCTTAATAAATCGCTGCATTTGCGATTTGAAGGCATCGCTTGTTGCAATAGCTTCAATTGATTCAATAGAAAAATCCAGTAAGCGTTGGAAATCCTGAATTCCATAATCGCTGATTTTTTTATTGACCAGATCAATATCGAGCGCCGCCCCTTGGCTCACCAACCATGCAAGATCCCAGATGTCGCGATGACGAATTTTTGTTGGCGTTGGAATGAGTGCTTCTCCCTCGATCTTTGCGATAGAGGTCGGCAATGCAATGATTTTATCGGCCAATATTTCATGAATACTTTCGGTGATCACCACAACTCTGTTCATGCCTTCCAATACAGAGTAATTAAGCCGTAAGGGAACCGCTTCTCTGCTGTAAGCCGGTACGTTGGCTATTTCAAGCTTGATCTTTTGTCGAGGCACATCACGCGCACCAGGGTTTGTTTGTATGCTGACAGTCCATTTATCGACATGGACCAAAGCCTCTTCATTGGTTGGCTTGGGCTCCTTTACGATGACTTCCAAGCCAAAGCGTTTGGCAATTCGCTGGGTAATACATTCTTTGATGCGATCCATGCTGGCCGCAGAAAAATCTCTACCGCCTGCAAAATCCAGGTCTTCACTAAAGCGCTCTGAGCCACGGCATAAGCGCAAAGCCGTACCGCCTTGAAAGACCAGGCTTTTAAGCAACCCCGCTTCATCCAGGGCGTTAAAAATCTCATAATGCAACAGCTCTTTTTCCACAACGAGTCTCATCGCGCCCAAATCTGTGTTTTCCAGCGCCATATCGACGTATTGCTTGAAATCATGGTTGTCCATCACGCCCCCTCTTCCAGTTCATCATCGTCAATCATGTCGGTGTTACGCCCAACTCGCAACAAATCCTGAACGGCGGCCTGTTTTGTGGCAACCCGTAATGGCCGGTCTTTGATAAAGCGGGTTCTCGACAAGACGTCGGGAACGCTTCTTTTGGTATGGGTGAATTCAATCACACCATACGGTGTATCGTGCAAACCGCTGGCACCGGTTGTCATAACGGTGAGGCGGTTGACCGGGATCTGAGAGATCACACCATACTCGGCGAGCATGGATTCCAGGCTCAGGTAGCAACGCTTACCCGGCCTTAGCGCTTTGGCAACCTCTTCGATGATTCTGCCGGCATTGCGTGAGGCAGCGGAAGGATTGACATAAACGCCGCGCGCCGCCTTAACCAGAAGGCCATCTTTAACCATCCGTTGCAGCGATTTTTCCATGGCTTTGGCTTCTTCCTCAGGGAAAAGCTTCTCCATGTCTCTTTTGGTTAGAACAAAAACACGTCTGCGTTCTAACTCTGCCAAACGCTTGATTAGCTCAATACGGTTCACAAGCACTCCTAAACCCTACAATAAATTCGGGTTTGTATGAACTTATTTTCTCTTAAATACAAACTTTGTCAAGATGAAGGCGTGAACGTAATGACCTCTATACGGATTGCGGCCCAGGCTGTTTTAGTCTCACTCAGCCTGGTATCTTGGCAATGTCGATATGGACGCAGACTTCAACGCCGCTGTTGCTTTTGATTTGAAGCTCCGCGCCGACTTCGCGGGCACGCATGTGCATATTGTATAACCCACGACCGTGAACCAGGTTCTCCGGCAGGCCCTGGCCGTTGTCCCGGACGCAGACATCGAGGATGCCGCTGGCCGGGTTGTATATGACACGAATGCTTATCTGCCGGGCATTGGCGTGCTTCAAGGCGTTGTTGACGGCTTCCTGTATGAGCCGCAGGATGTGCAATACGGCGCGCTGCCCCAGTTTGGGCAAGCCTTCGAGGCCGATCTGCCAATCCAGGCTGGGTAGTGTGTCTTTGAAGCGATTCTGCATGCGATAGCGCATGTCGATGATGGCTTCTTCAAAGGTGATGTCGCCGTGGCCGAGGGTGTCTACCAGTAGGTAGAGGTCGGACATGAGTTCGTTGAGGTATTGTGGTAACTGGGCTGGTTGTACCCGCCCCCGCTCTGCCATGAGGCTGAGACCGGCCAATTGGGAGCCGAATCCGTCGTGCATGTCTTGCAGCAACCTGACCCGTTCTTCGGCCCGCGATTGGTCGGTGAGGTGTTGCTGGAGTTCCTGCTGCGCGAGGTTGGCGGCTTCGTTGGCAAGTATGCGTTCGGTTTCGTCAATCAGAGCGCCTTCCCAGACGGTGGCACCGTCGGGCAACTGTCTCGGGATGGATTCGGCCACAACCCAGCGGATGGCGCCGTTGACGATAATACGTGCGCGGGCAAGAAAGGGTGCGCGTGTTTCGACGGCTTTATCGTTTTCAACCATCCAGCCTGGCAGGTCATCCGGGTGGATAATTTCAAAGAAGCGCGCAGGTCCGTTGCGCATTTCTTCGCGATCCAGGCCGATGAGTTCAAGAAAACGTCGGCTCATGAAGGTGAATTGAATGTCGGCGCCGTCGGCGGACTGCAACAGCGAGTAGGTGCCCACCGGGATGTTTTCGGTAAGCTCATAAGCCGCCTTTTCCTGAAGGCGCGTTTCCAGCAATGTCCGTTGACTGCGCTCTTGCTGAACGGCGCGGACGAGCCCGTTGACGATGACGCCCCAGACAATCACGAGGAATGCGGTGGAGGCATAGGCAACGAGGAAGACCCCTTCGAAGCGGGTCTGCCCGCCGAGCCGCATCCAGTCGATGAAACCGGTCACAATGATCATGATGAGCGCCAGACAACAGCCCCAGAGCAATCGCTGTTTTGCCTGCCAGGCCCAGTACACCACGGCGACGGTGAGGCCGAGACCCGTGATGAACCAGGGCGCATAGAGATAGAAGACGAGGCTCCGATCATTGCCGCTGAGCCAGATGGCGAGCGGCGCCGCGATACAGAATACGCCGACGAGGATGGAGAACCAGCGCCGGTTTTTGCCGAAGAGCGCGAGGAAGGTGGCAAAGAGCATGGGCACGGAGAGCAGCCGTGCCGAAAAGACGAACCAGTTGTAAACGTCGATGGGGACGACAGGGTGCTCGACGAAGCCGTTGAAGAGCGCCAGGGCGTTGGTGATGCCGGTCAGCCCCAGCCAGAAGTAAACGGGTTCGCGGCGTAGTATCAGGGCGACACTGAGCGAGAGGAGCCCGCTGAGCGCCGATAACCAGGCCAGGCCGACGAGGAGATCGACTTTGAGCCAGTATTCGAGGCGATAACTCCGGTCGGCGATGACGGTGGGGTCGCCGACGGTGATACGCGAGAGCCCGTTCATCTGCCGCTCGGTAGCGTAGATGTCGAAGTCGAGTGTGTTGGCACCGGCGTGCCAGAGCTCCTGCGGGACAACAAAGAGATGGGGGCGATGCAGGCAGCGCAACTGCGCCAGGGGGCCGGTATCGCAGGCTCTGACAAAATGGCCATTGACACTGAGGCTGCCGGAGAGGCTCATCTTGGGAATGTAAACTCCGAGGGGTGCGTCGGGCTTCTGATCCAACTGCAGGTTGAGCCGGTAGCGCACCATGCTGCCCTGGGGCTGAAAATCACCGGGTTCCAGAACGTCGGGAAGCGCCACGTTACGATGCCCGGCCTGACTGGTGAGGATGGCATGGTCGATGAGAGTGCCGGACGTGGCGGCATAAGCCACCGGGAGGCTGCCATAGCCCCCCAACAGCAGGCCGACGAGCATGACGAAAACCCGGAAACGCCGGGCAATGCGACAGCGGGCAGCAACACGCTTTGGCGGTGCGGCGAGTAGCGTCAAGAGGGGGCATCGGTCACTCATGAGCTCGCCAGACTACCGCAAAGGATACAATACGCGCCCATGTCGAACCGCCCTGCCCCATCTTTCGTACCGAAAGCGTTGTCGCTGTTACTGGCGTCGCTGAGCGCGACGCTGGCAGCGCCATGCGTCGCGGCAGACGACGATACGGTACTGACGGAGCCGCTGGAAACGATTGTGGTGTCGGCGCGGCGGCGTGAAGAAGATTTGCAGGAGGTGCCGTTGCCGATATCAACGGTGAGCGGCAAAACGCTGGCGCAGCTGAATCTGCGCGATGTGACTGATCTGCAGCAGTTGCTGCCGAGTACAACGATTCAGCAGATCGCCAACCGTTCAACCAGTTTTTCAATTCGCGGGTTGGGCAATAATGCCGTGAACGAAGGGCTGGAGACCAGCGTCGCGTTGTATCTGGATAACGTGTACCTGGGGCGCCCCGGCATGGCGGTGTTTCCGATGATCGACCTGGAACGTGTGGAAGAACTGCGCGGCCCGCAGGGCACGCTGTTCGGCAAAAACTCGACGGCGGGGTTGATCAGTTTTACGACGCGCAAACCGGTGTTCAGCGATTTCTCGACGCTGTCCTACAGCGGCGGCAGTCGTAATTACATGGTGGCGCAAGCGGTGGCGAATCAGGTCATGAGCGACGCTGCGGCCGTCCGTCTGACGGCATACGCCACAGGCGACAATGGCTGGCTGCAGAATCTGAACGGTGGGCGCTCACTGAACGGTAATAACAACCAGGGGTTTCGCGGCCAGTTGCTGATGGTGCCGTCTGCGGCATTTAATCTGCGCGTGATTGCCGATTACAACCAGCAGGATTCGACCTACGGGACACCGGTGCCTTACGGGAATGCCGGCACCGGTTCGCAGTACTACACACGGGCGACTGCAGCCGGTGCAACGAATCTGATTACGAACCCGGCGAATTATCAGGTCAACGTCAACAGTCAACAGCAGATGAAGGTGCGCCAGGGCGGCGTGTCTGCCGAGGCCAACTGGCTGCTGGACGGCGGCCATACGGTGACGTCGATTACGGCAGGACGCTCTTGGAGCAGCCACCCGAAGACAGACGCGGATCTGAGCAATGTGTCGCTGGTTTATGACCAGGGCTATAGCGTGGACAACCGCCAGTTGTCGCAGGAGTTGCGCCTGGCTTCGCCCAAAGGGGGTGCGCTGGACTATGTGGGCGGGTTGTTCTGGTTTACGCAGACGATCAATAACAATCTGTTCATCAACACGGGGCCGAATTACACGGCGTTTTATCTGGGCGCCAATAGCGGGATTTACACGAACTCGTTCAGCAATGTGTCGTCGCAGTCGTATGGTTCTGGCACGACGAACAGTTATGCGCTGTTCGGCCAATCGGTGTGGCATGTCACGCCGGCATTCGATCTGACGGCCGGTTTGCGTGGCACCTTCGAGCAGAAGTGGGCGCAGACCTATCGAACAGCGCCGACGGGCGGTTCGCCGCTGACGGCGCAGCCGACGATTGCGGGGGCCTGGAATTCGGGCGTGATGACGACCAATGATTTTGCGCCAACAGGACTGTTGAGCGCGGCGTATCAGCTGGCGCCGAGCGCGATGGCGTACCTCTCATACTCGTACGGCGAGAAGTCGGGTGGCTACAATCTGAACGGCGTGTCGTCCGGCCCGTCGCTGGGCACGACGTCTCTGGCGGTGAACCCGGAGCGGGCCAACGATTTTGAACTGGGTACGAAAACGAGCTGGTTCGATAACCGGCTGATCGCCAACCTGAATTTGTTTTTGACGCAGATCAACGGCTATCAGGCGGCGTCGGCGACGGTGCCGCCGGGATCATCGCCAAGTTCGCCGACCTGGATTCTGGTGAATGCGGGCGGCGTACGCAGCCAGGGGGTGGAACTCGATCTGCAGGCGCGACCGGTCAACCGCCTCAATCTGCGCTTTGCCGGGTCTTATAACGATGCGTATTACACATCGTTCGAAAATGGGGTGTGTGGTGCGGAGATGACGCCCAGTGCGTCGGGCACCTGCAATCTGACCGGGCAACCGCTCAACGGCGCGCCGCGCTGGATCGCCAATACGGGCGCAGAGTATCGCTGGCCGCTGCAGAACAATCTGGAACCGTATGCGTCGGGTAATTACGCCTGGCGTTCCTGGACTTACGGCGACGTGAGCAATTCACGTTACTCGGTGATTCCGTCTTACGGGCTGGTGGATCTGGCGCTTGGTCTGCGCACGCCATCGGGCAAACGACGCTGGGACGTGTCGGTCTGGGTCAAGAACGCGGCCGATACCCGTTACTGGCTGATGACCTACCAGCAGACGATCATGAGTACGAACAACCCGTATGTGGGCGCGGCGGGCGCACCGAGGACGATTGGCGGCACCCTGCGGGTGGATTTCGATTAAGCCGCAGGGCACGTGCCATACTGGCTGCTATCGTATGAACATGTGATTTATCGCAGCCGGTTGTGTGAATATGATATCGGAATGACGAGCATGTTAAGCACCCTGCTGTTCCGCCAGTTTCCTGCCGCCTCCAAACGTGGACGCGTGATCAAGTTCGACGAGGGCACACCGGACATCTGTTACACCACGGGGTCGATGCGTGACCGTGTGCTGCAATTTCTGAAGGACACCCAGACATTTGCAACGGCTTCGGAAGTTGCCAAGGGCATTGCCTGCAGTCCGAGCCGCACGACAAGAACGCTATCGACCCTGGTGGAAGAAGGTTTGATCGAGACGATCAAACTGGATGGTTGCGTACGCGAGTACCAGTGGGCGGCGGCGGCAGCCGAGAAAACACGCCCCCCGGCCTGAGAGCCACGCCGCTTATTTTTGTGCGCAGGCCGCCTGCAGAATCTTGGCGGAGAGCGAGTTCTTTTCCGGGGTGATCATCGGTGCCTGCGCCACGCTTGGCGTATCGGTAAAGACCACCTTGCCCGCGCCATCGGTGAGGGTGATACCCGTTATGGCCAGCGTTTTTGCCTTGCAGTCGGCCAGGAAGGTATTGGTGGCTTTGGTATAGGCAGCACCATTTGGTGCCTCCATCTTGCTGGTGTAGATGGTCTGTACGCTGAATGCGGTTTTACCGTTCGACTGAACGAGGCTGTCGGTATCGAGCGCGTAGCTGGCGTTCTGTTCGACCGTGATGGCGCGCAATGTTTCCGCGTGGGCGGCGCCAACAGCAAGCATGGCACTCAGCGAAAGCAGGCAGGTGGTTTTTTTCATCAGGGGCTCCTTTGCAACAAGGACATCAATTTACCAGATTAAAGACATGAAAAACCCGCCGGTCTTGCGAGCGGCGGGTTTTTTTAGTGCAGCTTCAACTTAGACGTTGACGGTATCTGCCACATCCTTGAACTCTTTGATCTGATCAAAGTTCATGTAGCGGTAGATCTTGTCGGCATCTTTGCTGATGACGCCCTGATGCTCCATGTACTCGGCCGGGGTCGGGATCTTGCCC
>JBLIZO010000030.1:0-10424 GCA_048859965.1 Fluviibacter sp. | reverse complement strand
CTTGGCCAGATCGTTCCAGTCCTTGATGTTCTTGGGATTACCCTTGCGCACCAGGAATACAATGGTCGAGGTATAAGGTGCCGAGTTATCCGGCAAGCGCTTGATCCAGTTCGGCGCGATCAACCCCTTCTGGGCAATGGCATCCACGTCATAGGCCAGCGCCAGTGTCACCACATCGGCATCCAGGCCGTCAATCACCGCCCGTGCCTGCTTACCGGAGCCGCCATGCGAGGCTTTGATATTCAATGTCTCACCGGTCTGCTTTTTCCAGTAATTGGCGAAGACGGCGTTAAAGTCTTTGTAAAGTTCCCGCGTCGGATCATAAGACACGTTCAGCAGACTGGTATCTGCATATGCAGCACCTGTTGCCAGCCCGCCCGTCAGCGCCAACGCCGCACCCAGCACAGCAGATAACAGGGAATTTCGATTCAAGATCATCACAGCGCTCCATCAGAAATGTTTTGATGGATCGATGTTGCAGCACAACACCTATGGTGTGAACGAATTAAATCTTCTTAGCTTATATGGCCGATACGAATAAGCGCTTCAGGGTACGCATGAATTCACTTTCGGCCACTCAACCCAGGGGTAGTCAGGTAACCCTGCAGACCATGGCAAGCTGATCTCGCCTTCGATCAGCGGCCCCAGATAATGCAGGGCATCAGCGCGCAGCGTGTAATTCTCGATATCGATCCAATCCGCAGGGAGTTGCCGCTCCCGGTTGGCGATTTCGCTCAACGCCACGGCACCGCAATGCCAGCGGTAGGGTGAATCCGATTCGCGCACGATGTTGACCATGAGACCACTCTCGCTTGTCTGCGCCAGCGCGACTGCATGACGCGCCACGGCTTCGGCCTGAGCGATGTCGGTGGCACTGGCCAGATGTCGCGCAGCGCGTTGCAGATAATCGGGAATTGCCACATGTACTTTGATGCCAAGTTCTGCGCGTAACAATTCGGCCACTGCGAACCCTGCCCCGCCTAATTGCTCATGGCCGTACTTTTGCGCGACGTTCTGCTGCGCATAAAATTGGCCGTCTGCCGTGCGAATGCCCTCGGAAATCACACAAACAATCGCATTGCTCTGCCCAGCACGCGCTCGCACCGCCGCGACAAAATGGGTCGGATCAAATACCGCTTCGGGAAACAGCATGAACGGCGCGGCAATGGCCTCTGGCAAGCGCGCAACCGCACCGCAGCTGGCGAGCCAGCCGGTGTGTCGCCCCATCACTTCCAGAATAAAGACGCTGGGCTTGGTGGCCATCGCGTAATGGTCACGCGCGGCTTCCATGAGCGATACCGACAGGTACTTCAAGGCCGAGCCAAAACCGGGTGAGGTATCGGTGCCTTCGAGATCGTTGTCGATGGTTTTGGGCAGGCCGATAACTTTGAGCCCCAGCGCAAAGCGGTCGCTCAATTCGACGAGCTTGGCGGCGGTATCCATCGAACCATTACCGCCGTTCACATAAACGATGCCGATCTGATGCGCAACGAGCACATCGCGCACGCGCTGCCATTGTTCGGGATTCTCGTCATACGGTTGAAGCAGCGTACGCCCGGAACCGAGACCACCGCCTGGCACATGGCTGAGTGCACAGCGCATGGTTTCCGGCAAAGCCGATGCGTCGACGAGGTGCTCGTTGATTAAGCCAGACAAGCCATGTTCGGCGGCAAAAAGCCGCGCCGGGCTGGCCTGTCTGTGCGCTTCAATGAGCGCAGCTGCGGTGGCACCAATGACGGCAGTGACACCGCCTGACTGAAAATACAGGGCGTTATTCATACAGCATTAAAACAGATCGGGCGTTGGATTGGCAGTACCAATCCAGCGCCCGATTTTTAAGCTCAGATGAATTAGTTCAGTGCGCCAAAAACGCGCGCGGTGATTTCATCCACCCCGCCGACACCAGCGACCTTCTTGACCTTCGGTGCTTTGGCGTCACCGGCGTTCTGCCAGGCAGTATAGAAGGTGACCAGCGGTTTGGTTTGACTGTGATAGATGTCCAGGCGCTTGCGGACAGTTTCTTCCTTGTCGTCGTCGCGCTGTATCAGATCCTCACCCGTAACATCGTCTTTACCGGCCACTTTGGGCGGATTGTACTGAATATGATAGGTGCGACCCGATGCCAGGTGTACGCGGCGACCCGCCATGCGGTCAATGATGTCCTGATCGGGCACGTCGATTTCAAGCACGACATCCAGCGGCACGCCAGCTTCCTTCATGGCTTCGGCCTGCGGAATGGTGCGCGGAAAACCGTCGAACAGATACCCGTTCTGACAATCAGCCTCTTTAAGACGCTCTTTGACCATGCCGATAATAACGGCATCCGGCACAAGGCCACCCGAATCCATGTGCTTCTTGGCTTCCAGACCCAGCGGGGTACCGGCCTTGACCTGAGCGCGCAACATATCGCCGGTGGAGATCTGAGGGATACCGAATTTTTCGCAAATGTACTTGGCCTGGGTGCCCTTACCTGCGCCTGGGGCGCCCAACAGAATGAGTTTCATCGGTATCCTCGATTAAGAAAGTGGAACGGGAATGGAATAAACACAGTGTGAAATACCCACCTTGCAAAAAACTTACGGTAATTACAGCGGCGGGTCAATGCGCAGCGCAGCGAACTGATCGGCAAACACCTGCTGGGCACGGCTTGCATCCTCCGGCGTATCGACCCCGGCAGGCGGTAAGGTTTCGGTGACTGCGACGCTGATGCGATAGCCATGCCAAAGCGCCCGTAACTGCTCCAGCGCCTCAATCGACTCGAGCGGGCTTGCAGCCAGGCTGGCGTAATCTCGCAGAAAACGGCGACGGTACGCATAAAGCCCAATGTGCCGATAGCAGCTATAACCGTTGGCGGGCAGTTTGGTTGGAAAGCGTCCCTGCTGCCAATCCGGCGAAAAATCATCCCGCGCAAATGGCATGGGCGCCCGCGAGAAGTACAGCGCGTCAGCATTGGCTTTCAGCACGACTTTGCAAATATTGGCGTTAAACAGTTCAGCAGGGTCATGAATGGCATGCGCCAGAGTCGCCATGTCGGCGCCCGAATCGACCAACTGGTGTGCGGCTTGGTCGATCAACGCGGGCGGCAAAAACGGTTCGTCGCCCTGTACGTTGACGACAACCGTTTCGTCGGCCCAGCCGAAATGATCACAGACTTCGGCAATACGGTCGGTGCCACTTGGGTGGTCTTCGCGCGTCATGCATACCTCAAAACCGGCAGCGCGCACCGCATCACGCACGTCACGGCTATCTGTCGCCACGACGATGGTGTCGGCACCCGATCGTTGCGCCCGTTCACACACCCGCACAACCATGGGTTTGCCACCCAGATCCAATAGCGGTTTATCAGGGAGTCGCGTCGATTTAAGGCGGGCCGGAATTACGACGCGAAAAGTCACGTAACTCACGGCTACCACCGATTAAGCCTGGTCGCCGTCAAGACGGCGTGCTTCGTCCTGCATCATGATCGGAATCCCGTCACGCACGGGATACGCCAGTTGGCACGATGGACAGCTCAATTCCTGAGCCGTCTTGTCATAGCCAAGTTGACCCTTACACGCGGGGCACACCAGAATTTCCAGCAAACGCGGATCCATCAGTTATTCTCCTTCAGCGACGTGGCAACGCCGACAACCATTGCTCCAGCGGCAACTGCGGCATCATCTGCGCCGTCACCGGCACGACGAACCAGTTGTCGTGCCCAGCTGAAAACTCATGGCATTTTACTGCATCCTTCTCGGTCATCAGCACCGGGAGGGACGTTATGGGTATATCGACTGCCGTGTAGCGGTGATGGTCGGGAAATGCAGTCTCTGTCACATGCAAACCGTGATCACGCAGCATCTGGAAGAACCGTTCCGGATGCCCGATACCGGCAATGGCATTCACCGCCTGTCCGGTAAACGCGCTCAGCGAACAAGTCCGTTCTCGGTTGTTTAACGCATAAACCGCAGCCGGTATCAGCGTCATCACCGATGACAGCAAGGCATTGTATGCAAGTGGCAGTGCTTGCGCTTTGCCCTGAAAGACCAGACCTTTGACTCGGGGGCTCCCCAGGCGATTCAACCCTTCGCGCAAAGGGCCGGCTGGCAACAACTGGCCGTTGCCAATACCGCGGCTGTCAAAAACAACAATTTCTACATCGCGGGACAGCGCGTAATGCTGCAACCCATCGTCAGCAATCAGGATATCAACGGCGGGGTTGGCGGCCAACAGTGCCTGAGCGGCGGCAACGCGCCGTTCGCCGACATAGACAGGAAAACCATCTTCCGCATAAAGCAAGGGCTCGTCGCCGACATGACTGGGCGAGTCGCCCCGCTTCACCGCTCGCACACCAGGCACGGCACGTCCATAACCCCGGCTGATAATGCCCGGATGCCAGCCTGCAGCAAGCAACTGTTGCGCCAACGCCCGCGTCAGCGGTGTCTTACCGGCGCCACCGACGATCAGATTGCCGACGACGATGACTGGCACAGGCAGAGGCGTCTGTTTCAGCAGACCGCAAGCATACGCTTTGCGACGCAACGCGGTCACGCCTGCGTAAATCCAAGACAATATGAGCAGCAGATTGCGTTGAAAGAACCCCAGCCGAGACTGACCGTACCAACTGGCCTCGATCGTATCCGGGGACAGGATCATGAGCCTTATGAACCGTTTCGCGTGGCAAAGGAAATCTGCGACAGATCTGCCTGGTGCGCCGCTTGCATGATATCGATCACGCTCTGATGGGTGGCTTTGGCATCGGCATTGATCGATACCACTGGCGGCTTGCCAAAACCTTTGCGTTGCGCCGCCTGCCTGAGCGCCGTCGCAACGACATCCACGGCAGGCTTAGTCAACGACTGACCATCGACAACAACCACGCCAGCAGCAGAAACCGACACGATAATTTCATTGGGCGGCGTCTGGTTACTGGCAGCCGCCGTCGGCAGGTCAATCTCGATGCCCGAGATCTTGCTGTAGGTGGTCGTCAACATCAGGAAAATAATGATGACCAGAAGCACATCAATGAACGGAATCAGGTTGATTTCGGGTTCATCGCGTCCGGCGCCCCGGCGAAAATTCATAGCATCAGCCCTGGGAATCAGCGTCGTTCGCCGTGCACGACTTCAACCAGTTTGACGGCCTGTTGCTCCATATCCACGACATATCCATCAATCAACGCCCGAAAATGGCGCCAGAAAATCAGTGCGGGGATGGCGATCAGCAGACCAAAAGCCGTGTTGTAGAGCGCAATCGAAATCCCGTGCGCCAGTTGTTCCGGGCTACCGGTGGTCGGCGACTGGGAGCCGAAGATGTCGATCATGCCGACCAGCGTGCCGAGCAAGCCGAGTAGCGGCGCAATGGAGGCAACGGTACCCAACGTCGTCAGATAACGCTCCAACTGGTAGGTGACCATACGCCCTGATTCCTCAATGGCTTCACGCATAATCTCCCGGCTGGCATTCTGATTGCGAATACCGGCAGCCAGCACGAGACCGAGCGGAGAACTCTCCTCCAGCGTTTGCAAACGCGCCGCGTCGTAACCGCCTTGACGCAGGGTGGTCAAAACCGACTGCAGCAAGCCCGGTGGCAAAATCCTCGAGGCACGCAGACTGTAAAGTCGCTCGATAATCAGCGCCAGCGCAATCACCGAGGCGATCAACAAAGGCCAGATCGGCCAACCGGCCGCTTGAATGATGGCAAACACGTTATTCCAACCGCAAAAAAGCAAAATTGGAGTTTAGCCACCCCCCTCATTTTGAGCAAGCGAACCGCAGATCAATGACTTAGGGGCGCCCGAAGTTTATCCACAAAAACCGTGGATAACTTTGTGGATAGGCTGTCATAAAAGTGTCTAACTCCTGTCTGGACAGGAATTTGCCTTACATCGCTCAAAAAAGGAGCTATTCTAATAAATCCTTATGCTTCATACACTTAGAACAAACCCAAAGGGTTCCAGCCATGCCGCACCGCGATAATGCACGCCCAGCAGGGCTTTGTGAGGGCCGGTGGAGAAAATAGATCTCTGTCAAGGCTTTTTGAAGATATTTTTGACCCCATGCCACCGATTTTTCGCGCCCAGCACCACTGCCCCCACGAAACCCACGTTAAAGTAACGGTCATGCCGAATCATGTGTTCCCAACCCCGCCCGGTAACGCCAGCATCAGCGAACCAGTCATGTCGGTTTCCGACCTCAACGCGGCCGTTCGCCACCAACTTGAAACACGTTTTCCACCGCTCTGGGTCGAAGGTGAAATTGCTCAACTGACTCTCGCCAGTTCGGGACATATGTACTTTACGCTCAAAGACGCCGACGCCCAGGTGCGCTGTGCGCTGTTCCGCACCCGTGCCGCACGGCTCGCCTGGCAACCTCGCCAGGGCGACAAGGTACGCGCCCGCGCCCAGGTAACCCTCTATGAAACCCGGGGTGAGTTTCAGCTCACGGTCGAAACACTCGTCAAGGGTGGCCTCGGCACACTCTACGAGCGGTTCCTGCAACTTAAAAGCGAACTGGAAGCTGCCGGACTGTTTGATTCGACCCGAAAACGTCCTTTACCTGGTTTTCCCCGAACCATCGGTATTATCACCAGCCCGCAGGCCGCCGCTCTGCATGATGTGCTGACCACCGTTGCCCGCCGAGCACCTTATGCCCGGCTGATTCTGTACCCCACCCTAGTCCAGGGCGCCGAGGCTACGGCGCAGATCGTCAACGCCATCGAATCCGCCAACCGCCATGCAGCCGCCGATGTGCTGCTGCTCTGCCGTGGCGGTGGCTCACTCGAAGATTTGTGGTGTTTTAACGAAGCCGCCGTTGTCCGTAGCATTGCCAACAGCAGCCTGCCCATCATCTGTGGTATCGGCCATGAAACCGATACCACACTCGCCGACCTGGCGGCTGACGTACGCGCGCCGACGCCCACCGCCGCCGCAGAATTGATCGCGCCCGACAAAAACCGACTTCTGTCATTACTTGCTCTACACCAACAACGCTTACAGCAACGCACAACCCGACAGATCGACGAAACCGCCATGCGTCTCGATGGCTACAGCGCACGCCTGCGCAACCCGATGGCGCTACTTGAACGACAGCAGGACCGACTCACGCAGTACCGTACCCGCCTCACTCACTGGGCGATCTTCGCCCTTGAGCGCAATAAGCGGCAACTCAGCGAATTGAGCTTGCGCCTGCAGGCGCTGAACCCCGAGCAACCATTACAGCGCGGCTATGCGCTCGTCACCGATGCGGATGGCCATCTCATCGACAGCATCCGTAAGGCACCACCGTCAAGCGTTGTCGAACTCCGTCTGGCCGACGGCCGCTTGCAGGCACGCGTTGAAAACATCCTGGTCGATAACCATGGACGATAGCGCCTCTCGCCAGCGTGCTTGCAGGCTCGCCCGGCTCTGTCTAGAATCAACAGTTTGCAGCCCCCATAAAACCCGGAGAAAACATCATGGCTTTTGAATTGCCTGCACTGCCGTTCGCCAAGAACGCGCTCGCCCCGCACATGTCGGAAGAAACCTTTGACTACCACTACGCCAAGCACCATCAGGCTTATGTGACTAATCTGAACAACCTGATCCCGGGTACCGAATACGAAAAGCTCAGCCTGGAAGAGATTGTCAAAAAGGCCCCGGCTGGCGGCATCTACAACAACGCCGCTCAAGTGTGGAACCATACCTTCTTCTGGAACTGCCTGTCGCCGAACGGTGGCGGCGCACCGACGGGTGCACTGGCGGATGCCATCAACAAGAAGTGGGGTTCGTTCGACGAGTTCAAGAAGGCGTTCCAGACATCGGCCGTCGGTAACTTCGGCTCGGGGTGGACCTGGCTGGTCAAGAAGGCTGATGGCAGCGTTGATATCGTCAACATGGGCGCCGCCGGTACCCCTCTGACCACGGGCGACAAAGCACTTCTGACCGTGGACGTGTGGGAACACGCCTACTACATTGATTACCGCAATCTGCGTCCGAAGTTTGTCGAAACCTTCCTCGACAAACTGGCCAACTGGAAGTTTGCCGAAGCCAACTTCGCCTGATCACGCCCATCAGGCACCAGAAAACGCGACTTCGGTCGCGTTTTTTATTTGAAGCAACCATGCGGTAAATCTGATGCGACGAGACCGCGCGAAGCCGATTAAAGCCGGTTAGTGCGTTACATGGTCCGTCGTCGGTCAGGAGATGGCCGACCCAGCCTCACAAAACACCTCGGTGACCTGCACCGATTGCTGGGGGTAGCGCGACAGGCTGTACACGGCACGACGCGCCCAGAGACGCTCCGGCGCAGCCGGATATTGTTGGCAAGTCAGACGATAAAGTGGATGCCGCTTGTCCAAAAATGCCCATTCCCGCTGCCGACGCACAAAACCCCGATGCGTGAACAACAAAGAGCCCAAGGCTTGCCGTCCGAGCTTGCGCATCATGACCGAGAGCGGCCCACGCGGCACAGCACGCAGTATGGAGCGCGCGACGACGAGAGGCTTACCCACCTCGGACGACAGCACCACGGCACGGCAAACAGCCAGTGGTAAATAACCGACACCTTCGTCGTTGTATGGTTCTGCCAGTTGCTGTTGCAGTATGCGGAGCGTGACCTTGCCATGATGATGTTGCAATCTTGCGGTCAACGATCGGGGTTCCGTCAGCCAAGTGCGCAGGTGCGCCGGTGGTGCCAGTGCTTTGCCAAGCGGATGCCAATGGCTGCCGCGGCTGCGTCCTTGAAAGCGACCCGATTTGATCCGGCTTTCGCGCATACCCATAGCCTAGTAGTCACCCCGCGGCGCCTTTTCCAGGCCCAGAATCTGTGTACCCACACTGACACCATGGCGTATAAACCAGCCCTGATTGACCTCCAGCGCGTAGGTCGCATTCTGCGCCGTACAGTGATTGGTTTCGGTCTGCGGCGCCATGTCGGCAATGTTGATCACACGCCCTTGGGCATCGATAAATGCCACAGAAAGTGGAATCTTCGTATTCTTCATCCACATACAGAAGTAAGCTGGCGATGGATACACAAACAACATGCCGCGCGATTCGGGCATACTGACGCGGTTCATCAGACCCTGAGCGCGCTGTCCTTGGGTTGCCGCCACTTCCACTTCCAGCGCCCCGCTACCGGCATTAAGTTTCAACAGCGATGCGGCCTGTGCCGTGGCTGCCTCGATAGCCATCAGCGCTAGAACAACAACGTACCGTATCAATCTTCTCTGCATATTCAACGTACCTGATTCAGTTGGGCCACCGACACCGGCACCGACTGCCCCAAGGGCAAAACTTGTCCTAGCTTAGCCTCCAACAGATGAATCCCACCGACCGACACACGCACAAGGCGCAGCACGGGGAAGCCGATTGCGGCACACATGCGTTTGACCTGGCGATTTCGCCCTTCGGTGAGGGTAATGGCCAACCAGGTCGTGGGAATATTCTGCCGAAAACGGATGGGTGGATTACGCGGCCAGAGGTGCGTGGCTTCCACATCCCCAGGCAATGCTTCAACCTGACAGGAACGCGTCGGCCCATCATTAAGCACGGGGCCGGCCCGCAGTTGCATCAGCGCGGTGTCATCGGGAACCCCCTCAACCTGTGCCCAATAACATTTCTGCAACTTGTGGCGCGGCTCAGCAATGCGCGCCTGCAAACGGCCATCATCCGTTAATAGCAGCAAGCCTTCACTGTCGGCATCCAGACGGCCTGCGACGCGATACTCCGGCAACGACAAATAATCAGATAAACCCTGCCAGCGGCCTTCGGGCGTGAACTGCGACACCACGCCATAGGGTTTGTTAAAGGCAATAAGGGGCATCTGAGAGGGTCAGCGGATGTCACGCAGAGATGACGGCAATACCGAGATTATGAGGACAAAAGCCCTGCGCATAAATCTCGCAGGGCTCGCCGGGTTGCGTCTGGTGTTTGACGCCCGACTTAAATTGCTGCGTCGTCCGTTTCACCCGTACGGATACGAACCACCTGTTCGACCGGCAGCACGAAAATCTTGCCGTCGCCGATTTTGCCAGTGCGGGCCGATTTGATAATCGATTCCAGCACCTCTTCGACGCGGTTGTCCTGAACCACGACTTCCAGACGCACTTTCGGCAAAAAATCCACTACGTACTCGGCGCCACGATACAACTCGGTGTGTCCCTTCTGACGACCAAAGCCACGAACTTCAGTGACAGTCAGGCCTGTGATCCCGATTTCCGACAGCCCTTCGCGGACTTCGTCAAGTTTGAAGGGTTTAATGATGGCAACGATCTGCTTCATGACAACTCCATGCGGTCAAATACGATTTCTGATACCCGACAGCTTACCACTCATCGACATAACGGTTGGTAATCGGATAACGCCAATCTTTGCCAAAACCCCGGCGCGTGAGCCGAATGCCCACCGGCGACTGGCGTCGCTTGTATTCGGAAATACGCAAGAGACGTACGACGCGCTTCACGTC
>JBLIZO010000029.1:0-4637 GCA_048859965.1 Fluviibacter sp. | reverse complement strand
CGCAGGATACCTTCTACGTTGGCACCATCAAGGGGGTTGGCCGGATCTACCAGCAGACCTTTGTCGATACCTACAGCAAGGGGTATCTCCCCAGAGAATTGGAGACGCCAACCGTACGCGACGACATTGAGATGCAGCGTTCGTATCCGCCCGAAGGTCAGCCAGGGGGTGTTGGTCAGCCAGTCGGGATTGTGCAGCTTGAGTGAGCTTGCCAGCCCGGCAAAGGAGGCCAGCACCAGCCAGACGACAGCACAGGACAAGAAGATGAAGGCTGGGAGCGCGCTGCTGCGGTCCGCTTCGACCCGGGCACGGAGTGCATCCTGATCCGGCTGCGTATGGTCGGTGCTATCCGGGGTAGCCGCCTCCGTCATTCTTGACCGGGCCTTCTATTCAAGCTTCCAACAGATCTGTTTCTAGTAAATTCAAGTGCGTTAGTAATTGCATTTTCTACTGCTGGGGCGGCAAAGCTGTTCCAGTAATTGGCATAGAGCGGTAGTGGGGAGAGTTTCAGCTCACTTTGCAGCAGCGTGATCTCATGACCTTTGCCGAGCGTTTGTGCTGCGGCCTTTGGCAGGGTCGCAAGGCCGAAGCCGCTCTCTACCAGTTTTACCAGGGCTGAGATTGACGAAATGCAATGCACACGCTTGTCGGTTACGCCGACGGCGCGCAAGGAGTCGAGCAAAGCGATATGCGGTTGTGAGCCGCGTTGGAAGGTCATCAATTCCTGACCCAGCAAGGCGTCGAGGCTCAGTTCGGGCATTCCAGACATGCTGAGGGGGCCGACAAAAATCATTTCCATGGGCGCCAGAGGTTCATTGATGATGCCAGGACCCTCAGCCGGTGCAGCGGAAAACACCAGGTCCAGTCCACCACGCCGTATCTGCTCGTTGAGCACATGGGTCATTTCGACGTTCAATTCGAATTCTATGCTGGGGTAGCGGGCCTTCAGTGCCTCGATCAGAGGAATGAGCCAGGTATGGAGCACTGTTTCGATTCCTCCAACGCGAAGCGAGACTGGCAATTGCTCCGGGGCGCCCAATTCCTGCTTGAGTTCGAGTTGCAGTGCGAGGAAGCGCTCGGCGTAGTTGAGAAACCGGATGCCCGCGTTGGTCAGGCGAAAGACGCGATCCCGTCGGTCGATCAGGGGGACGCCCAGTTCTTCCTCAAGCGATGCAATCCGGCTGGAGACCGCAGACTGGGTCAGGAATAGCTTTTCTGCCGTACGCGAGATACTTTGCAGGCGGGCCACCCAGGCGAATGCTTCGACAAAGCGCAGGTTCACGTTACTCCCTCCGGGACGTAGGCCAAAGTTGCTCATGGCAGCTGAAATTAGGATGTATTCAGCTTAACGCGAATGGGGGCGAAAAATTCAATCGACTCCAAAAAAATCGATGGTGTCACAAAGAAATTTGTCGTTTGCGCACTCACCTCCCTGCAACCCATACTCCGCGAAAATCAAAATCCAACTGGAGACTTTCAATGAATACAGAGACATCCACCACTGCCATGCAACTCGTTGCACAAACCGGCCTGCAGGCACGCCAGGCGATTCGGGCCGGCCTCTGGGCGGGCCATACCAGCGGAATGGCACCGCATTATGTTCAGGGTAACGTGGTCATCCTGCCTGAAGTGCTAGCCAATGATTTCCTTCGTTTCTGCCAACGCAATCCTAAGCCGTGTCCGCTACTCGCTGTTTCCGAGCCAGGAGATCCGAACCTGCCGCGCCTGGGAGCGAATCTAGACATCCGAACCGATGTGCCGTTGTATCGAGTTTGGCGCTATGGCGAACTGACCGAAGAAGTGACCGACATCCGTGGCCTGTGGCGTGACGATTTGGTGACATTCATCATTGGCTGTTCATTCTCGTTCGAGCAGCCTCTAATTGATGCCGGCATTCCGTTGCGCCATGTGGAGCAGGGCAAGAATGTAGCGATGTACCGGACCAATATCCAGACGGTCCCAGCCGGTCCCTTCAGCGGTCCAATGGTTGTCTCGATGCGACCGATGACGCCGGCCAACGCCATCCGGGCGGTACAGGTGACGGCCCGTGTGCCGGCGGTACACGGTGCTCCCTTGCACCTCGGCGATCCATCCTTGATCGGGATTGCCGATCTCGCCAAACCGGATTTCGGCGATGCGGTGGACATCCTGCCCGGCGAAATGCCGGTCTATTGGGCTTGCGGCGTTACGCCCCAGGCGGTCGTCATGCAGGCCAAGCCGGAATTCTGCATCACCCATGCCCCCGGGGCCATGCTGGTCACCGATCTGTTGGACAGCGAACTGGCATTTTAATCCCCCCAAACCGCTGACCGCCGAGCGCAGCACAGACTCGCGACGGCGGTCTCCACCGCACACCAAGGAGACAAATCGTGTGGCTTAAGGAAACAAACACTCAGGAGAGGAAGACGCTGGTCGCCGCCTTTGCCGGCTATGGCGTCGATGCCTTCGATTACATGATCTACACCTTTCTCATCCCAACGCTGATGGCGGCCTGGGCGATGAGTAAGGTTGAGGCCGGCTACATCGCCACTGGCGCCCTCATTACTTCGGCCATCGGCGGTTGGGCAGCCGGTATCCTGGCCGACAAGTATGGCCGGGTTCGTGTGCTGCAGTGGACGGTGATGTGGTTCACCTTTTTCACCTTCCTGTCCGGTTTCACCAACTCCTTCGAGCAACTGTTCTTTACCCGCGCCATGCAGGGCTTTGGCTTCGGTGGCGAGTGGTCGGTCGGCGCCGTACTCATTGCTGAGATGATCCAGTCCAAGCATCGCGGCAAGGCGGTGGGTCTGGTTCAGAGCAGTTGGGCGGTCGGTTGGGGCGTTGCCGCCATCGCGTTCTGGGCGGTGTATGCCGTGCTGCCGGCCGAGCAGGCCTGGCGAGTGCTGTTCTGGCTCGGCATCCTGCCCGCCTTCCTGATCTTTTACATCCGTCGGAATATCAGCGACCCAGAGGTCTTCCAGGTCGCCCAAGCAAAAAAGAAGGCTGAAGGCGGCGGTAATTTCTGGGAAATCTTCTCGCCCAAATATCTGAAGACGACGATCCTCGCCAGTCTTTTGTCCACCGGCATGATGGGCGCCTATTATGCCGCCACGACTTGGCTACCGACGTTTCTCAAGGTCGAGCGCAAATTGTCGGTGCTGAGCACCAGCGGTTATCTGCTCGTCCTCATCTTCGGCTCCTTCGTCGGCTACCTGACCAGCGCCTACCTATCCGACCGTCTCGGCCGACGCCACTGTTTCATGCTCTTCGCAGCCTGTGGCGGTGTGCTGGTGTATAGCTACACTCATATTCCGATCACCGACAGCATGATGCTCTTCCTTGGCTTTCCGCTCGGTTTCTTCCTCTCCGGCATTTTCTCCGGCATGGGTGCCTATTTGGCGGAACTGTACCCCAACGAACTGCGCGGCTCGGGGCAAGGCTTTTGCTACAACTTCGGACGTGCTGCCGGCGCCCTTTCACCGGCCCTGGTCGGCTACCTGAGCACCACGATGCCGCTCGGCGAAGTGATCGGCCTGCTCGCTGCCGGTGGCTACCTGCTGGTCATTCTGGTCTGCTTGCCGTTGCCGGAAACCCGCGGTCGCGATCTCGCCCAGCAACCGGCCTGAATCCAAGCTCCCCCACGATTGGCGATTGTTCCGGCGCACCCTGCGGGGTGCCCGGCAGGCCCGTCACGAGAGAAATGAACATGCAAAACACGACAGCCATCCCGTCCTATCTGTCTATTGAATCGCTCGGCCCTTGGGCAACCTACCTGACCCAGATCGAGCGCGTTACCCCTTACCTCGACAAGGCATTGCTACCCTGGGTCGAAACCCTGATCCGCCCGAAGCGCGCGCTGATCGTCGATGTGCCGATCCGTCTCGATAACGGCGTCATTGCCCATTACGAGGGCTATCGCGTTCAGCACAACCTGTCACGCGGCCCGGGCAAGGGTGGCATCCGCTTCCATCCCGAGGTGACGCTATCCGAGGTGATGGCGCTGTCGGCCTGGATGACCATCAAGAATGCCGTGGTCAACGTTCCCTACGGCGGGGCCAAGGGCGGCATCCGGGTTGATCCCAAAAAGCTCTCGATGCCCGAACTGGAGCGCCTGACCCGCCGCTACGCCAGCGAGATCAACATCCTGATCGGCCCGGACAGGGATATCCCGGCACCCGACATCAATACGAACGAGCAGGTCATGGCCTGGATCATGGACACCTTCTCGATGAACCAGGGCCGGACAGCGACGGGTGTCGTCACCGGCAAGCCGGTGACGCTCGGCGGCAGCCTCGGGCGTCATGATGCGACCGGGCGCGGCGTCTTCATCTGCACGGTCGAGGCGGCACGCCGCATTGGCCTGTCGATTCCCGGTGCACGGGTTGCCGTACAGGGCTTCGGCAACGTTGGAGAGGCGGCAGCGCGCTTGTTCGCCGATGCCGGGGCCAAGGTGGTCGCCATTCAGGATGAAACCGGCAGCATCTTCAACCCGAACGGTTTCGACGTCCGCCGGGTTCACCGGCACCGTATCGAAACCGGCCAGCTAGCTGGCGTTCCCGATGCCGAAGCGATCGATGCCGAACACTTCTGGGCCTGCGACGTCGACATCCTGGTCGCCGCCGCACTCGAAAACCAGATCACTGAACATAACGCCCCCG
>JBLIZO010000028.1:0-12916 GCA_048859965.1 Fluviibacter sp. | reverse complement strand
CTTGGCGGCAATAGCCTCTCGGACCCACCCCTTCCCATCCCGAACAGGACCGTGAAACGAGAACGCGCCAATGATAGTGAGCACTTCGCTTGCGAAAGTAGGTCACCGCCAGGCTCCCCATTCCAAAAACCCCCACCCTATAAATCTAGCGTGGGGGTTTTTACTTTACAGCCGCTGATTAACCCCCCCTATTAAGCGCCTCACACATCTCCTGTTTTATCGCAAATTTGCTGCGGGAATGCATCATATTGAGCCTTAGGGACTGGTAGAATATGGCGTGGCGGGTCTCCTCGCATTGTTAGGTCGTGAACCGGGTCAGGTCCGGAAGGAAGCAGCCCCAGCGACTGAGGCAAGTGCCGGGGGTCAGGCTCGCCACCTTTCCATCCAGCGATTTCATTCATGAGCTACCAGGTTCTCGCGCGCAAGTGGCGTCCGAAAAGTTTTGATTCCCTGGTGGGCCAGGATGCAGTGGTGCGCGCTTTAACGCATGCGCTGGATGCCAATCGGTTACATCATGCCTATTTGCTGACGGGTACCCGTGGTGTTGGTAAAACGACGATCGCTCGTATTCTGGCCAAAGCACTGAATTGCGAGCAGGGGGTTTCTTCAAAGCCTTGTGGCGTCTGTTCAGCCTGTCAACAAATTGATGCTGGGCGTTTTGTTGATTACATCGAGATGGACGCCGCATCCAACCGTGGTGTGGATGAGATGGTGCAACTCCTGGAGCAGGCGACATTTCTGCCCAGCGTTGGCCGTTACAAGGTATACATGATCGACGAAGTGCATCAACTGACGTCGCACGCATTCAATGCCATGCTCAAAACGCTGGAGGAACCACCGGCGCATGTGAAATTTATCCTTGCGACGACGGATCCCCAGAAGATTCTCGTGACGGTGCTGTCGCGCTGTCTGCAGTTCAATTTACGGCAAGTTTCTCCGACGCAGCTTGCCGCGCATCTTTCCATGGTGTTGTCCGGCGAAGGCATCCCCGCGGATGCCAAAGCGCTAGAGCTGATCGCCCGTGCGGCCAATGGCAGTGTGCGCGATGCCCTATCGCTACTTGACCAGGCGATTGCCCATGGGGCCGGCACAGTCCAGGTCGATCAGGTCGGGCAGATGTTAGGTACGTCAAATCTCTCGCGCATGTTGGCGATGATAGATGCCTTGGTGCGCGGTGATGTCGGAACTGTGCGTGAGCAAACTCAACAGATGGCGGTGGCGACCTTGTCGTTCGAATCAGCATTGGACGATCTGGCACGTTTGGCGGTTGCAATGCAACTGATGCAGTTTGGCGCGACCGATGCAGCAGACTTCTCTTCGTTAGTCGAGGATGATGCTCGGCAGTTGCAGGCACTGGCCGGTAAGTGTTCACGGCCCTACGTGCAAATGCTCTATCAGGTTACCACGCGCGCGCGCGCGGATTTGCGTCTGGCGCCTGATCCCGCACATGGTTTCCTCATGGCGATGTTGCGCCTGTTGACGGTGCATCCCGGCCATGGGGCTGCGGCGACGCCGATGCCCTTATCGGCGAATCCGTCTGAGGTCGCTGCTGTTGCAGTGGCGAGGTCTGCCGTGGCACCGCCAACGGCCTCTGAATCGATGCCGGCAGCCGTTGCCGAGGTAGCGTCAGTAAGGCAGCCGGTATCCTCTCTTGCTGCTTCAGCATTACCCGATACCTTTCAACCGACTGACTGGCCGCAGCTGGTTGATCGGCTCGGCCTGAAGGGTATGGCGCGCGAGCTGGCGCAGCATAGTGCCTTTGAATCCCTGGTTGATGGTTTGCTCGTGCTGAATCTTCCGGCGACGCATCGCCAATTACTGATGCCCGCTTCCGAGCAACGGTTGGCTCAGGCTATTTCGGAAACCATGGGTGCCGCGATCCGGGTGCGTTTTGATGTCGTTGAACAGGTGGGTGTTACGGCTGCCGTTTTGAAGAAGGAAGCGGCTGAAGAAAGATTGAACAATGCGGTTGCTGCCATTGAGAGCGACCCGATTGTTCAGGAGTTGATTGACGTTTTTGATGCCAAGCTTATTGACGGCTCGATTCGTCCGCTAGCAAATTAATGCTAACTGATTGTGGAACAAGGAGTGTAACGATGCGTGGTATGGGCGGTATGGGTGGTCTGGGCAATCTGATGAAACAGGCTCAGCAAATGCAGGATCGGATGAAGAAGGCGCAGGAAGAGCTGGCCGATGTCGAGGTTGAAGGTCAGGCGGGTTCGGGCGCAGTGAAGGTCGTGATGACCTGTGCCCATGCCGTACGCCGTATTGCGATTGATCCGGCGGCGATGGACGACCGCGAGATGCTGGAAGACTTACTGACAGCCGCTGTGAATGATGCCGTGCGTCGTGTCGAAGAAACCTCCCAGAGCAAGATGTCAGGCTTTACGGCCGGGCTGAATCTGCCGCCAGGCTTCAAGCTGCCTTTCTGACATCCTGTGTCGGTAACCCTTGACAGTCTGATCGAGGCATTGCGCTGCCTGCCCGGCGTTGGGCCCAAGTCAGCGCAACGGATGGCCTATCACCTCCTGCAACACGATCGGGAAGGGGCAGCGCGTTTGGCCTTTTCACTGGATTCGGCGATTAAGCGAATTCAGCATTGCGAACGGTGTAATACCTATACTGAAACAACGATTTGCGAACGCTGCCAGTCGGACCGTCGTGATGCCTCCGTGCTGTGCGTGGTAGAAACACCGGTTGATCTCAATATGATTGAGCAGACGCAGGCCTACAATGGGCTGTATTTCGTCCTGATGGGCCGTATTTCGCCGCTGGATGGGTTGGGTCCACGCAATCTGCGTCTCGATCAACTGGTGGCACGTGCCAGTGATGGCGTCGTCCGGGAAGTCATTCTGGCGACCAATTTCACTAACGAAGGCGAAGCGACAGCGCATTTCGTCAGCGAACTGCTGAAAAAGCAGGGTTTGAAGGTGTCGCGGATCGCTCGCGGTGTGCCGGTCGGTGGCGAATTGGAATTTGTTGACAGCGGAACCCTGGCGCAAGCGCTTCGTGAGCGGCGACGGGTAGAATCCTGATTTGTCTTTGCGTATAATCTTAAAAATTCATTAAGTCTGAACACTCTGGGGACAAATCCATGAGCATCGAGCAGAAAGTAGATCCCAGTCGTCGTCGGTTACTCATAACCACTGCGGCTATTGGGGGGGTGGGTGCAGCAGTTGCACTGGTACCGTTTGTCAGCAGCATGCTGCCTTCTGCGCGTGCCCGTGCGGCTGGCGCACCGGTCGAGGCTGATATCAGCAAGCTGGAACCCGGCCAGATGATGGTTGTGGAATGGCGCGGCAAGCCGGTGTGGATTCTGAACCGTACGCCGGAGATGCTGGCCACGTTGCCCAAGCTGAATGGCGCCGTTGCCGATCCGAATTCGGAAAAAGATCAACAACCGGCGAATTGCCAGAACGAGCACCGTTCCATCAAGGAAAACATCTGGGTCGCCATCGGTATCTGTACCCACTTGGGCTGTTCGCCGTCTTCGAAATTTGCCGAAGGCGCATCGCAAGGTATGCCGAGTGACTGGCTGGGTGGGTTCCTGTGCCCGTGTCACGGCTCGACCTTTGACCTGGCTGGCCGCGTCTTCAAGGACAAGCCCGCACCGACCAACCTCGAAATTCCGCCGCACGCCTATCTGAGCGATACCCGCCTGATCATCGGCGAAAGCAAAGGAGCCTGACGATGGCCAGCAACAAGCATTTCGAAAAGTATAAGTCCGACGGTAGCGTGAGCGGTGACGCTCTGGAGTGGGTTGATGCCCGATTCCCGCTGACCTCCAGCATCAAGGGTCACTTGACCGAATACTATGCGCCGAAGAACTTCAACTTCTGGTATTTCTTCGGTTCTCTGGCATTGCTGGTACTGGTTATTCAGATTGTGACCGGTATTTTCCTGGTCATGAACTATAAGCCGGATGCCAACCTGAACGAGAGCGGCATTCCCATTGCTTTCGCCAGTGTTGAATACATCATGCGTGACGTGCCGTATGGTTGGTTGATCCGTTACCTGCACTCGACGGGCGCTTCGGCCTTCTTTGTTGTCGTCTACCTGCACATGTTCCGGGGGCTGCTCTACGGTTCATACCGTAAGCCGCGGGAACTGGTATGGATCTTCGGCACGTTGATTTTCCTGACGCTGATGGCCGAAGCCTTTATGGGCTATTTGCTGCCTTGGGGCCAGATGTCGTTCTGGGGCGCCCAGGTCATCATTAACCTGTTCGGCGCGATTCCGGTCATTGGCCCGGACCTGTCGACACTGATTCGTGGTGACTACGTTGTCGGTGACGCGACGTTGAATCGCTTCTTTGCACTGCACGTGATTGCGATGCCGCTGATTCTGATCGGCCTCGTCGTGGCGCACCTGGTGGCGTTGCATGAAGTTGGCTCGAATAACCCCGACGGTATCGAGATCAAGGAAAACCTCGATGAAAATGGTAATCCGCGCGACGGTATTCCTTTCCACCCGTATTACACGGTGAAGGATATTGTGGGCGTCGTGGCCTTCCTGTTTGTCTTCTCAATCGTGGTCTTCTTCGCACCGGAAGGTGGCGGTTATTTCCTGGAATACAACAACTTCTTCCAGGCCGATCCGCTGAAGACGCCGCCGCATATTGCACCGGTTTGGTACTTCACACCCTTCTACTCGGTGCTGCGTGCGATCGTTTGGCCGATCTTGGGTATCGATGCCAAGTTCTGGGGTGTCGTCGGTATGGGGGCATCGGTCGTTATCATCGCCTTCCTGCCGTGGCTGGATCGCAGCCCGGTCAAGTCGATTCGCTACCGTGGTCCGATTTTCAAGACGGCATTGACCATCTTCGTGATTGCCTTTGTCATCCTTGGCTACCTTGGCACGCAACCGCCATCGTTCTGGGGTGAGAAGATCTCGCAGGTATGCAGCCTGATCTACTTTGGCTTCTTCCTGGCCATGCCTTGGTACTCGAAGATCGACAAATACACCATTCCGCCTGAGCGCGTGAAAGGCTAACGGGAAAGCAATCATGAAAATCAAGAATCTTATTGCTGCAGTACTGATGGTTCCCGCACTGGCTTTCGCCAGCGGTGACGCCGTTCATCTGGACAAGGCCCCGAATCTGCAAGGTGACAATGCCGCCCTGCAAAATGGTGCCAGGCTGTTCGTCAACTACTGTCAGAGTTGTCATGGTGCCTCGTTCATTCGCTATGAAAAGCTGCTGGATATCGGTCTGAGCGAACAGCAGATCAAAGATAATCTCATGTTCACTGGCGACAAAATCGGTGACACCATGAAGATTGCGATGCGCCCGGACGAAGCCAAAAAGTGGTTTGGCGCAACACCGCCGGATCTGACTCTGGTTGCGCGTGGCCGTGCTTCTGAAGCCGGTAGTGGTGCTGACTGGCTTTATACCTATCTGCGCAGCTTCTACAAGGATGATGCTCGTCCGACGGGTTGGAACAACGTCGTATTCCCGAACGTCGGTATGCCGAATGTGCTGTGGCAACTGCAGGGTGTTCAGGTTCTGGAAAGCAGCACCGATGACAAGGGGGTGGAGCACAAGAAGCTGGTGTTGGCCGAACCGGGTCAGTTGACCCCGGAGCAGTTCGACAAGCAGGTGGCCGATTTGACGGCTTTTATCGTCTGGATGGGTGAGCCAGGTGCGGGTACGCGCAAGGCGATCGGTTTTGGCGTTCTGGTCTTCCTGGCTGTTCTCTTCGTGGCTGCCTATGCGCTGAAGAAGAACTACTGGAAAGACATTCACTAAGTTTTGAACTGCAGCGCCGACAGGCGTTGAAAGGGTCGGGGTCGATTATCGATCCCGATCTTTTTTGGAGGATCTAGATCATGATGCATCTGTATTCGGGAACCGTTTGCCCGTTCAGCCACCGTTGCCGGATTGTGCTGTTTGAAAAGGGAATGGACTTCGAGATCCATGACATCGACCTGATGAATAAGCCGGAAGATCTGGCTGTGATGAACCCGCACAATCGCGTGCCGGTGCTGGTTGAGCGCGATCTGATTCTGTATGAACCGAACATCATCAATGAGTACATTGACGAACGCTTTCCGCATCCGCAGCTGATGCCGCCCGATCCGGTGCAGCGTGCCCAGGCGCGCCAGCTGCTTAATGGCATGGAGCGTGAAATCTTTGCCTTCATTGATCCGCTTGAGCGCAAACTCAAGACGGCCGATAAGGCTCGCAGCGAAATCCGTGACCGTCTGATTGAGATTGCACCGATCTTCAACAAGCAGAAATATCTGTTGGGCGACGAATTCTCGATGCTGGATGTGGCGATTGCCCCGTTGCTGTGGCGTCTGGATCACTACGAGATCACCTTGCCGAAGTCGGCTGCGCCGCTGTTTAAATACGCTGAGCGTATTTTCAGCCGCCAGGGGTTCATCGATTCGATGACCCCGCAAGAAAAAATCATGCGCAAGTAAAAGGCGCTCTCTTGCTTTCCAGTAAGCCCTATCTGATCCGTGCATTGTGGTCATGGTGCTGCGATGCCGGATTAACGCCTTACCTCTCGCTGTTTGTTGATGAACAGTGCCGCGTCCCGCTGGAATATGTGCAGGATGGCACACTGACCCTGAACCTCAGCCCGGCTGCGACTGGTGCGCTGGATATCGGCAATGATTGGGTCACCCTGTCGGCGCGTTTCGGTGGCGTGTCCCGCGAGTTGATTTTCCCGGTTGGCGCAGTGATCGGGATTTTTGCTCGCGAAAACGGGGCGGGCATGGAGTTTGCCTATGAACCGTCCGTCGTCTCCGAGACGCCTGGTGCTGAAGCGTCCCAACCGTCACCCACGCCTTCGGTAGCGGAACCTGAAGCGAAGCCAGCGTCGCGACCCGGCAGGCCACACCTGCAACGCGTCAAGTAGCGCTGAAGCACCGGCAACGTCATGGAAAAGGCGCTGATTCTCTTTGCTCATGGTGCCCGCGATCCAGCGTGGGCGCGCCCCGTGCTCGCCGTCGTGCAACGTTTGCGGATGAGCAACCCGGATCTGGCCATTAGCGTCGCTTTTCTGGAGTTTATGAGCCCCACGCTGCCCGAGGCAGTGGCTGCGTTATGTCGACAGGCGTCGGAGCCGGTGCGGCAGGTCGATGTACTACCTTTTTTTATCGCGCAAGGTGGCCATTTGCGTCAAGAGGTGCCGGCGATGTTGGCGCAACTACAGGCGCAATATCCGGATACCTCATTCCGACTATTACCGCCGTTGGGCGAATTACCGGCGGTGCAGGAAGCTATGGCGCAGGCGATCAGTGGCCTGCTTTAGGTTTAACCAGCAGGCTGGCGATCATGGTGACAACGAGGAACGCCAGAACAATCGCCAGCGAAGCCCCCACCGGGATATGGTAGAAATCGACGATCAGCATCTTGGTGCCGATAAAGACCAGAATCGCCGCCAGACCGAATTTAAGCAGGTGAAAGCGTTCTGCCATTCCGGCCAACATGAAATAAAGTGCGCGTAAGCCGAGCACGGCAAAGATGTTCGAGCTCATCACAATGTAGGGATCCGTCGTCACCGCAAAGATTGCAGGAATGGAATCCAGCGCGAACATGACGTCGGTAACGCCGATGAGCGCCACGACCAAGAATAGCGGTGTGAAGGTGCGTACGCCCTCCTTGAGAAAATAAAGTGCGCTGCCATGATATTCGTGGCTGACGGTCAAGTGACGGCGCATCCATTGCAACAGGCGATTATTCTGCAGATCGGGCTCTTCCTCGTCGGCAACGACCATCTTGACCCCCGTGTAAAGCAGGAACAGGCCGAACAGGTACATGACCCAGCTGAATTGGCTGATCAGCCAGGCACCAACCAGAATCAAGACGATACGTAGAATGATGGCGGCGATAATGCCGATCATGAGCGCCTTTTTTTGTTGTGCCAGCGGTACCTGAAAGGCGGTGAACAGCATGAGAAATACGAACAGGTTATCGACTGATAGCGATTTCTCAATCAGATACCCGGTTAGAAATTCGCCAGCCTTCAGGTTGGCATAGGAACGTTCAGCGCTCAGATCAAGCGTCAGCCACAGGCCTGCGCAGAACACCATGGCCAGCGCCACCCACACCAGCGACCAGTGTAGCGCATCACGAAAGCCGATCACCCGATTGCCCTGACGTTTGAGCGAGAGAAAGTCGGCGGCGAGGGCGGCGGCGACAAACACCAGGAGGGCTGCCCAGGCAAATGGTGATGTGATGTGGGGCGTCAGGGTATCTGGCATGGTGATCGTGGCAAAATGTATATCCGAATCCGCCATTGTGCCACGACCAATCCTCTGAAAAACTGGCCCAGCCCTTACTTTTCATCCGCAACGGAAACGCCCTTATGCCCGCCCTCCAATTTGCCATCATTCCCGTGACACCATTTGCGCAAAACTGTACCTTGCTGTGGGATGAGGTCAGTAGACGAGGCGCTATTGTTGACCCCGGGGGAGACATTGATCGCCTTGTCGCCGAGATTGAACAACGCGGGATATCACTGGAGAAAATTCTAATCACACACGGCCATATCGACCATGCCGGCGGCGCGGCAGAGCTGGCGAAACGTTTGAATATTCCCATTGAGGGGCCACAGCGAGAGGACGCGTTCTGGATACAGGGCATGCCCCTGCAATCCCAGAAGTTCGGTTTTCCGCATGTTGAAGCCTTTGAGCCGGATCGTTGGCTCGATGATGGTGATACCGTGACCGTCGCTGGTGAAACACTGTCAGTCATTCACTGCCCTGGTCATACACCGGGGCACGTGTGTTTCTACCATGCACCAAGTCGCCTGGCATTGGTTGGGGATGTACTCTTCCAGCAGTCGATTGGTCGCACGGATTTTCCCCGTGGTAATCATCAGCAACTCATCGATTCAATTCGCAGGAAGCTGTTTCCGTTGGGTGATGATGTCCGTTTTGTACCCGGTCATGGCCCGATGTCTACCTTTGGCGACGAACGCATCGATAACCCCTACGTGGCAGACGGACAGCACTGACCGTCATGGCCGCCATGCAGGGCAGCACCTCAAACCAGCCAGATTACTGGCAACGCGCGACCCGGGCGCTCTCGCGCAATGACCCGATCATGGCTAGGTTGATTCGAGGGTACCCGGAAGCGATGCTGTCGTCGCGTGGCGATCCTTTCCAGACCTTGCTGCGTTCCATTGTCGGTCAGCAGATCTCGGTTAAAGCGGCTGACAGCGTCTGGTCCCGCGTCTGCGCTGCGGTAGGGGTGATTACGCCGGAAGCTGTCTACGTGAAAGAGATTGATGCACTGCGCGCCTGCGGTCTCTCGCAGCGTAAAGCAGAATATGGCCGGGACCTGGCAGCACACTTCGTGCATGGCCGGATTCATGCGTGCGACTGGGTAGATATGCCCGATGAGGCAGTCATCGCTGAACTCACTGCAGTGCGCGGCATAGGCCGCTGGACGGCGGAAATGTTTCTGATCTTCAACCTGATGCGGCCGGACGTTTTTCCAGTGGATGATATTGGCCTCCAAAAAGCCGTCTGGCGTTACTATTTCGACGGCGAAAAACAGCCGCTGAGCACCCTGCGGGCACAGGGCAAAATCTGGGCGCCATGGCGCACGGTTGCCACCTGGTATCTCTGGCGGAGTTTGGATCCGGTCATTGTCAGTTATTGATTGGTTGCGCTGCGTCATGGGCTGAGGATGGCCTCTGTTAGAATAGAGGCCATAAACCCGATGCAGGATGATGTGCCGATGAAAACGACGTTTCTCGACTTTGAACAGCCGATCGCCGAACTGGAAAACAAGATCGATGAGCTCCGTGCCATGCAGGAGGAGTCGGGTGTCGATATTTCCGACGAGGTCGAACGTCTGGCTGAAAAAAGCCGTACTTTGTCCCATGACATCTATGCCAGGCTGACGCCGTGGCAGAGCGCCCAAGTGGCTCGTCATCCACAGCGTCCCTATACCTTGGACTACGTTCAGAATATCTTTACTGATTTCCACGAGCTACATGGCGACCGCGCTTTCGCGGACGACAAGGCCATTGTCGGAGGCCTCGCCCGTTTGAATGGTGAACCCTGCATCGTCATCGGCCATCAAAAGGGCCGCGACACCAAGGAAAAGATTTATCGTAACTTCGGCATGCCCCGTCCCGAAGGCTATCGTAAGGCGTTGCGTCTGATGAAGCTTGCCGAAAAGTTCGGTTTGCCGGTTTTTACCTTTGTGGACACCCCGGGTGCCTATCCCGGTATCGGCGCAGAAGAGCGTGGACAGTCCGAGGCCATTGGTCGAAACCTGCTGGTCATGGCTGAACTCAAGACGCCGATTATCGTTACCGTTATCGGCGAAGGTGGTTCGGGTGGCGCGTTAGCTATTGCCGTGGGCGATGAGGTCCTGATGCTGCAGCATTCAACCTATTCGGTGATTTCGCCCGAAGGCTGCGCGACCATTTTATGGAAGAGCGCGGAAAAGGCGTCTGAAGCCGCCGAAATCATGGGGATTACGGCGGGTCGACTGAAAAGTCTGAGTCTGATTGATCAGGTGGTTGAAGAAACGCCGGGCGGTGCGCATCGTGATGTCGTCGGTATGGCGAAAAACTTGAAAAGTGCCTTAGAGCAAGCGTTGTCGCGTGTTGGTGGGCTGGATCATGATGCGCTGGTTCGGCGTCGTATTGATCGCCTGATGGCTTACGGTGCATTTGAAACGACCGGCGCCTGATCTTCTTGGCGGCACCTGCCGATCCGGTTGAGCTTATGGCAACCGGCCCGGATTGCATTATTGCTGCCATTCGTGATGCCCTTGCTCAACCGCTGAAGCTTGGGCGCCGAGTGGTCGTTGGATTATCCGGCGGGCTGGACTCGGTTGTCCTGCTGCATGCGTTGGCGCAGTTACGCGCGGAGATGGCTTTAGAACTTTCAGCCGTTCATGTGCACCACGGACTGTCGTCGAACGCGGATGCGTGGGCGGCCTTCAGTGTTTCGATCTGCGATGCCTTGGCCGTGCCATGCCATGTTGTCCGTGTGCAACTGCCGGATGCGACCGGCAAAGGTGTGGAACGCGTGGCAAGAGAAAGCCGTTATGCGGCTTTTGAATCGGTGCCTGGCGATATTCTCTGCCTGGGGCATCACCAGAATGATCGCGCCGAGACTTTTCTGCTCAATCTGTGTCGTGGTGCGGGCGCTACAGGGCTGGCGGGATTCCCTAAGGCACGCCTTCTGGGGCCAAAGCACATGCTGAGGCCATTGATTGATCTGCCACGTGCGGCATTGCTGGCATGGGCAACAGCGCAGCAGTTACGTTGGATCGAAGACGAAAGCAACGCGGATTGTCGTTACCGACGCAACTATGTTCGGCATCAGGTGCTACCGACCATGGCCGCTGTTTTTCCCGGTGTGGTGCAGGTGCTGTCTCGGACGGCCGACCAGATGCAGGAGCAGGCAGCCTTGCTGGATCGTCTGGCGGTGCTTGATGCTGGCGCCTGTCGCGATACCGCCGGCTATTTATCGGTGCAATGCCTGCAACAGCTTCCGGAACCCGCGATGCGCAACCTGCTACGCTATGAGCTCACTCAAGCGGGCATACGCATTCCGGCAGCCCGCCGTCTCATGACGCTTGCGGCGCAGGTCGTATCGGCCCGGTCGGCATCCGAAGTGCTGGTTCATTTTGATAATGTGGGTGTTCACGTCTGGCGAGACCATATTTGGATTGACCGGGCGATGGCGCATATGCCGCCATCCGAGCACGATCTATCGCCGGGCGTCAGTCATTGGCCGGATGGTCAGTTGCGGATTGATGATGTTCTGGATGCAGACGGCAGCCTGCAGGTTGCCGTCATTGGGCAAGGGCAGCGCTTTCAGCCCAGAGGGCGTTGCCGGGATCTCGTCAGCGAATTATTGCGTGAGCAGGGCATTCCTCCCTGGGTGCGCCCGAGGTTGCCAGGGCTCTGGCAGGCCGGGCGATTGCTCTGGGTCGCGGGTTTGGGTTGGTCGGATTCTGCGAGCAGGCAGCCAATCGCACAGTCGGGTAGCGTCTGGTGGGATGCCTATGCCGTTGTTTGCCTGTAGGTTTTAACGCTGCCCTGTAAACATTCCGGATTTTCAGAAACGGCGGCGTCTGATTCCGGGCGGTCGGAATTCGCTGCGCGCCGATTTCGTTAGGTTTTCTGACAGTCTATTGATTTTTAACGGTTTTAATTGTTTCTCCTGGCCCCTCTGGTTTTGGCACGTCCATTGCTAAATATGGTGTAATGAAAGCGCGCAGCGTGCTTCATTAGGATAAGAGCGCATCATTTAAAAACAAAGGAGCGAGGAATGAAAAAGATGAAACTGCTGGTGGCATCGCTGCTGGCGGCCTGTTCGACCTGGGCCGTGGCGCAACAGCCGATTGTCATCAAGTTCAGCCATGTTGTGGCGAATGACACCCCGAAAGGATTGGCCGCTGAATACTTCAAGAAGAAGGCCGAGGAGTACACCAAGGGCAAAGTGAAGGTGGAAGTGTACGCCAACAGCACCCTGTATAAAGACAAGGAAGAGATGGAAGCGTTGCAACTGGGTGCCGTCCAGATGCTGGCGCCATCGCTGGCCAAGTTTGGTCCGCTGGGGGTGAAAGAGTTCGAGATGTTCGATCTGCCTTACATCTTTGATAACTACGATCAGTTGCACAAGATCACTCAAGGCCCGATCGGCAAATCAATTCTGGCAAAGCTCGAGCCCAAGGGTCTTCGCGGTCTGTCTTACTGGGCTCACGGGTTCACGTCGTTCTCGGCCAATACCCCGATCAAGCAGCCAACGGATCTGAAGGGTAAGAAGATGCGCATCCAGTCCTCCAAGGTTTTAGAGGCTCAGATGCGTGCCTTGGGCGCGTTGCCGCAAGTGCTGCCGTTCTCTGAGGTCTACCAGGCCCTGCAGACAGGTGTGGTGGATGGGACCGAGAACCCGATCTCCAACTTCTACACGCAGAAGATGCATGAGGTTC
>JBLIZO010000027.1:0-11983 GCA_048859965.1 Fluviibacter sp. | reverse complement strand
CGAGTGGTGCAGCAACTGATCTGGTTTGCCACGACGCCAGACAGCCATCATCAGGGCATCCGCGACCAACTGGGTGGTCATGCTCGATTGCATCGACCATCCCACGACCCGTCGGGAATAGAGATCCAGAACCACGGCAACATAGAGCCAGCCTTCGGCTGTCCAGATATAGGTAAAGTCGGATACCCATTTCTGGTTGGGTGCACTCGCCATGAACTGCCGATCAAGAACATTGTCGGCAATGACCGAGCGCACGCCACGATCAACAGGTAAACCACGACGCCTTGGGCGTGCACGAAGGGCCTGGTTGTGCATCAAACGTTCAATGCGATGCAGGCCGCAGGTGTAACCCAGCTCCAGAACATCGCGCCAAACGCGCCTTGCACCGTAAGTCCGATCACTGGCCATGAAGCTTTGGAACACTTTAGCTCCCAGAACCTCATCAGTCTGGCTGCGCTTGCTCCTCGGCCTGGTTAACCAGGCATAAAAGCCACTGCGGGACACACCGAGCGTCGCACATAAGAGATTCATGGGCCACGTACCTCGATGTTTCGCGATGAAGTCGAATTTCACATCGACTCCTTGGCGAAGTACGCTGCGGCTTTTTTTAGGATGTCGCGCTCCATCTTGAGCTTGGCGACTTCTTTCTGGAGCCGGGCAATTTCTTCCTGCTCAGGCTTCATCTTGCCCAAGCCGGGAAACGCATCCACAGGGTCTGCCGTTAGCTCTCGCACCCAACGGCGCAATACAGTCTCGCCAACATCCAAATCTCTGGCCGCTTGAGATACCGATACGCCGCGATCCTGGATTAGCCTGACAGCTTCGACCTTAAATTCCTTGCTGAACTTCCTTCTGGTAATGCCCATTTAAATACTCCGGTTGGATCTGACACCTTAACAAAGTGTCTTCCAAACCGGATGCAGCCCAGTGGTTGCGTGGCCAATAACCAGATCCATGGCCTCTGGCGCGAGTTGTTTCCAGTGACTTCGTAGCACCGAGAGGTAGTTGTTCAGAAAAGGCGATGCGGTCAGGCGCCAATAATGGCAAAACCATGCTGGCATCGCCACAACCCAGATCCAAAATCCTCAGCCGTTGTCCCGGCTGAAAGTGCTGGAGCATGGTTCGGCATGCTGCTGAGATTTCCCGGTGGAACATGTAGTTGTGTTCAATGATGTCCTGGTAGACACGCCAGGACTTTTGAAAGAGATCAACAGCAGCGGTGGTCGAGGCTTCGGTCATAAAAACGGCGTTGGTTGAAATTGAAGACGGTAGAATTCTCACACATTAAGATTACCCAGGGAGTATTTGTTGTGCTTCAAATCCGTGAATCTCGTGGTGTTCGCACGCTGCATTTCGACTCCGATTGGGTGCAGGGTGCCATGCGGGTTGTGCGCCCCTGGGATCTGGAGCTGGCTTATACCCGCGAGATGATGGCGGCGTTGCTGTTGTCGGCAGCGTGGCCGGAAATGCCAAAGCGGATTCTGCAGATTGGCCTGGGCGCCGGGTCCCTGACGCGCTTCATTCACCGGTATTTGCCGGAAGCAACACAGGTTGTGATTGAGCAGTCGGCAGCGGTCGTTGCGGCGGCACGCCAGGGCTTCAATTTGCCGCCGGAAAGCGAGCGATTGCATATCGTGGTGGCCGAAGGTGCCGCATGGGTAGCCAATACGATGGATACATTTGATCTGATTCTGGTGGATGGATTTGATGCCGACGGCCAGGCTGGCGGTTTGGAAAGGGTTTTGTTTTATGAGGATGCGTATCAGCGGTTGATGCCGAATGGCCTGTTCGTCTGTAATTTCCTGAGTCGCAGCCCCTGTTTTTTGCAGAGTTGCCTGGCGCTGGACACGGCTTTTACCGGACGCACCCGGTTATTGCCACAAACGCCGGGCGGCAACGTAATTGCGCTCGGGGCTGCTAACGATACCGTGTCACTGGATGAAGCCACTTTATGTGCGCGCGTTGCCCAACTTCAAGAACTGACCGGGTTGAACCTGGCGCCGTTGGTTGGACGGCTTGTTGAACAGCAAGACGGCTTACCGTTCGTGGTGTAGGGTGCGACGTTAGGCCGGCCAACGAATGGTTTCGGTGGCGGCCAGACAGCGTTCCATGAGCAGGAGCAAGGGGGCAGCGCGTTGCGAGAAATGAATAATCACCGGCGCTTTCTTGTCGAAATCCGGGGCGCTCTCATCTGGCCAGGTGATGGGGTGATGCAGTTTGTCCGCTTCAATGGCTGCTTTGAGGCGTGCAATCATGGCCGGTAGCTCGGCAGTGAGGATTTCACCGGCCACTGGCAGATTCAGGGCGCTCAGTAACTGGCGGGCATGTTCACCAAACATGATGATGCTGCCCTGCGTGGGCGAACGAAAGGTGATCAGGCTCATTGCTGTTGATCCGAGACGCGTGTTGAGGGTGTTTTGTCAGCATCGAAACCATTGCCATCTTTCGGCGCAATAAATTCCGGCATCGGGCTGTTGAGATCCGGAAGGTGAATATTCTTCTTTTTCAGGATTTTCTGGATATGGTCCTCGTGCTTTTTCATCCAGGCGTAGCGGAACAAGGGGCTCATATTCAGCATGGCGGCGGTGCTCAAAGCAACGGAAAATAACCCGGAGAGTGCAATAAACAAGGCCAGCATTTTCCAACCCGGTGGCATGACATCCGAAACAATACCGATGGTGGTGTAGCAACTACCGGCAAAGAGCAGTGCATCCAGGGGGTCATTGATCAGATTCATTACGCGCAGCGTCAACGCCCAGATTGTGATCGCCAGCACCTGCACCATGATGAGATAAATAATCGAGGTGAAGTAATTCAGAAAGACGTAGTTGTAGCGCTGTCGATAGAGGTTGATCCGGGCATGGATCTCATAGTTCAGTGTAATGCGCCTCTGAAAAAAGACATTGATCCAGAGCATCACAAAGAGTGTGATGGCGCCGACGGACAGGTTTTGCCAGAGTGCGACCGTCTGAACGATCTGTTGCGCGTCAGCCAGGGTTTTAGTGGCGAGATCCGCTGGTTGCATCGTGGCGCCCCAAATCAGACAGCGTCTGCCGTCATGCCGCTATGACGGAGCAGTGCATCGACTTGCGGGTCTCGCCCACGGAAGGCACGGAATGAATCAATGGCTGGACGCGAACCGCCCACCGAGAGGATTTCCTTGAGGAAGCGGGCACCGGTACCCGGATCGACCGGATCACCGCTTTCTTCGAAAGCTGCGAAGGCATCGGCTGAGAGCACCTCAGCCCATTTGTAGCTGTAGTAACCTGCCGCGTATCCACCCGCAAAGATGTGCGAGAAGCTGTTCGGGAAGCGATGCCAGGCCGGTGGGTGAATGACGGCGACTTCCTGACGGACTTTGAACAGGGTGTCGAGCACGGGTGTTGCGCAAGTTGGATCGCTATGAATGAGCAGGTCGAACAACGCAAATTCCAGTTGGCGCAGGGTGAACAGACCGCTCTGGAAATTCTTGGCGGCGAGCATCTTGTCGTAGAGTGCGCGCGGCAACGGTGCACCGGTATCGACGTGCGCCGTCATATCCTGCAATACAGACCATTCCCAGCAGAAGTTCTCCATAAACTGCGAAGGCAGCTCGACGGCATCCCATTCCACGCCATGAATGCCGGAGACGGCCAGGTCTTCGACTTGGGTCAGCATGTGATGCAGACCATGCCCGGTTTCGTGGAACAGCGTGATCACATCGTCGTGCGTAAAGGTGGCAGGTTTGTTGCCCACAGGGGCCGGGAAGTTGCAATTGAGATAGGCAACCGGGGTTTGAATACCATTGCCGGTGCGGCGACGGGTGAGCGCTTCATCCATCCAGGCGCCGCCGCGCTTTTCTTCGCGGGCGTAGAGGTCCAGATAGAATTGGCCAATCAATTGGTCGTCTTTGGTGATGCGGAAGAAGCGGACGCTCGGGTGCCACACGGGTGCTGTATCCGGTGTGATCTGGACGCTGAACAAGCGCTCAATCACGCTGAACAGGCCGCCGAGGACTTTAGGTTCCGGGAAGTATTGCTTTACTTCGTCATCCGAGAAGCTGTATCGGGCCTGTTTAAGTTTTTCAGAAATGTAGGCGATGTCCCAGGGTTCGATACTGTCGAACCCGAGTTCGGTTTGGGCAAATTTTGTGAGTTCTTCGAGGTCAGCGGCCCCATAGGGCTTGGCACGTTGCGCTAAGTCGCGCAGGAAGGCCAGCACCTGGGGCACGCTGTCTGCCATTTTGGGAACCAGCGATACTTCGGCGTAATTTTGATAGCCGAGCATCTGCGCCATTTCTGACCGTAGCTTGAGAATCTCGTCGATGAGTGCGGCGTTGTTCCATTCGGGCTTGCTGGCGCAGTCGTTAAACTCACTGGCGCGCACGGCATAGGCGCGGTACATCTGGGCGCGCAGCGGTCGATGGCTGGCGTATTGCATCACCGGTAGATAAGACGGTGCCTGGAGGCTGAAGCGCCAGCCGGTGACACCCGCTTTTTCAGCGGCGGCTTTGGCAGCGGCTTTGACGTCGGCCGGTAGACCATCGAGTTCCACCTCATTCGTGACATCGAGCTGGAAGGCGTTAGTCGCATCAAGCAGATTTTCCGAGAACTTGGCCGCGAGTTGTGAGAGACGCTCCTGGAGTGCCTGAAAGCGTGGCTTTTCGCTGTCAGGCAGTTCTGCACCCGACAAACGGAAATCACGAATTTCGTTCTGCAGAATGCGCTGGCGTGCCGGGCTGAGTGTGGTGAATTCTGGGCTGGCCGCCAGAGTTTGATAGCGTTTGAACAGGGCTAGATTCTGGCCAAGGCCAGCGTAAAACGTGGTGACCTCGGGCAGCATGGCGTTATAGGCCTCGCGCCACGGCGGGATATCATTAACACTGTGCAGGTGGCCAACAATGCCCCAGGCGCGAGACAGACGCTCCAGGTTGTCTTGCAGCGGTTCTGCAAAGTCTGCCCACGTCGCAGGGACCTCAGGCTTTAACAGACGTTCGACTTCGGCGCGCGCTTCGTTGAGCAGCTGGTTGATTGCCGGCTGTACATCGGTGGGTTGAATGGCATCAAAGCGGGGAAGCCCCGCAAAATCGAGGAGAGGATTCATGTCGGGGCTTCCTGTGTTGCTGTTGTTATGAGTTTCCGGAGAAATTATTCAGCGACTTTCTGTCCGGTGAGCTTTTCAAAGGCCTCGTGATACTTGGCAGCCGTTTGTTCAATCACCTCTTTGGGCAATGTGGGGCCGGGGGCCTTTTTATTCCAGTCCAGCGTTTCTAAATAATCTCGCACGTATTGCTTGTCATACGAAGGTGGGTTGCTACCCGGCTTCCAGGCATCGGCAGGCCAGAAGCGCGAAGAATCCGGTGTGAGGATTTCGTCGATCAGGTGCAGTGTGCCTTGGGCGTCGATACCAAACTCGAACTTCGTGTCGGCAATGATGATGCCTTTGGTGGCAGCAAAGTCAGCCGCTGCCTGATACAGGGCAAATGCGGCATCGCGCGCTTCAGTCACCAGTTGGGCGCCGGTCGTGCCAGTGCCTTGCAGCAGGCTGTTCAGTTCTTTGTCGCAATGCGCCTGGGCTTGTTCAAAAGAAATGTTCTCGTCGTGGTCCCCAACAGCAGCTTTGGTGGCTGGCGTGAAGATCAGCTGCGGTAGCTTGTCGGCTTGCTGTAGGCCAGCCGGCAGTTTGATGCCGCAAACGGCACCGGTATCTTGATAATCCTTCCAGCCCGAACCAATGATGTAACCACGTACGACGGCTTCGATGGGCAGCGGGCGCAGACGCTTCACCACGACGGCGCGGTTGCGCACTTGAGCGCGCTCGTTCTCAGCAACCACGGTTTCCGGGTCGATGTCGGTGCTGTGCGTTGCGACAATGTCGGCGAGCTTCTTGAACCAGAAGCTGGCGGTTTGCGTGAGAACTTTGCCCTTGCCCGGAATTGGATCCGGCAGGATCACATCAAAGGCTGACAGACGGTCGCTGCTGACAACGAGCAGTTTATCGTCGCCCACGGCGTAGATGTCGCGCACCTTGCCCTTGGCGATCAGGGGCAGGCTGGTGATGGTCGATTCGAACAAAGCTTGAGACATAAGAATTACCGGTAAGAATTAACGGACGACTTGGTTGAGCTCGCCCTTGGCGTACTTCTCAGCCATTTTGTCGAGGTTGATCGGCTTGATCTTGCTGGCCTGGCCGGCGCAACCGAAAGCTTCGAAGCGGGCTTCACAGACCTTCTTGGCGGCTTCACGTGCTGGTTTGAGGTACTCGCGTGGGTCGAACTTGCTCGGGTTTTCGACGAAGAAGCGACGGATCGCACCCGTCATGGCCAGACGGATATCGGTGTCGATGTTGATCTTGCGCACGCCGTGCTTGATGGCTTCCTGGATTTCTTCGACCGGTACACCGTAGGTTTCCTTCATGTCACCGCCGAATTCGCGGATTTCGGCCAGTAGTTCCTGCGGCACTGATGAGGAACCGTGCATGACGAGGTGGGTATTCGGGATACGGGCGTGGATTTCCTTGATGCGCCAGATGGCGAGGATGTCGCCAGTGGGCTTCTTGGTGAATTTGTAGGCGCCATGGCTGGTGCCGATAGCGATGGCCAGGGCATCACATTGGGTGGCCTTAACGAATTCAGCAGCTTGATCCGGATCGGTGAGCAGTTGCTCCATGGTCATTTTGCCTTCTGCACCATGGCCGTCTTCCTTGTCGCCTTGCATGGTTTCCAGCGAACCGAGCACGCCCAGTTCCCCTTCGACCGAAACACCAATGCTGTGCGAGAGCTCAACCACTTTGCGGGTGACGTCCACGTTGTAGTCGAACGAGGCCACCGTTTTGCCGTCTTCTTTCAGCGAACCATCCATCATCACTGACGAAAAGCCGGAGCGGATGGCGCCCATGCAGACCGCCGGGCTTTGACCGTGATCCTGGTGCATGACCACCGGAATATGCGGGTAGGCTTCGAGGGCCGCCAGAATCTGGTGGCGCAGGAACGGCTCGCCAGCGTATTTGCGGGCACCGGCCGAGGCTTGCATGATGGCCGGGGCATCCAGCTTGTCGGCCGCTTCCATGATGGCCCAGACCTGTTCCATGTTGTTCACGTTGAACGCAGGCAGGCCGTAGTTGTTTTCAGCGGCGTGGTCGAGCAGTTGGCGTAGCGAGACGAGGGACATAGCAATCTCCGTAGGCAGGATGCCGGATGTGAAGTGTGTAAAAAATTAACCGGTGATATCGGGGGTTGCGTGGTTCCCGATATGAACAATCTTGAGTGTGTTGGTGCCGCCAGGGGTGCCGATGGGTTCGCCAATCGTCATGACGACCAGGTCGCCGCGATCCACTGCGCCTTGGTCCATGAGGACTGTTTCGGCATCAGCCAGCATCATGTCGCGGTCGGGCTGGCTGCGTGGCATGAGCATCGGATACACATCGCGGAACAGCGTCATGCGATTACGGGCTGCGGTGTCTGGTGTCAACGCAAAAATAGGCACACCGCAGTTCAGGCGGCTCATCCACAGGGCGGTGGAACCCGATTCAGTGAGTGCCGCGATGGCCTTCACTTTGAGGTGATGTGCTGTCCAGATAGCGGCCATGGCGATGGATTGGTCAACGCGCGTGAAAACGCGATTCAGGAATTCGTTGTCGACCAGTACGGGGTTGGAGCGTTCGGCTTCCAGACAGATACGTACCATGGATTCGACGGTTTCGACCGGGTACTGGCCACTGGCGGTTTCGGCCGAAAGCATGACGGCATCCGTGCCATCAAGTACCGCGTTAGCAACGTCAGAAACTTCGGCGCGCGTAGGAATCGGTGAGCTGATCATCGACTCCATCATCTGTGTGGCAGTAATCGCGAGTTTGTTCATCTCGCGCGCCATGCGAATCATGCGCTTTTGCAGGGCGGGCACGGCAGCATCACCCACTTCAACGCCCAGGTCGCCGCGGGCAACCATAATGCCATCGGAGGCGTCGAGAATGTCTTCGAGATTCTCTATGGCCTCGGTCCTTTCGATTTTGGCGATGATCAGCGACTTGCCGCCGGCTTTTTTCATCAAATCGCGCGATAGATGAATATCGGCCGCTTCACGGGGGAAGGAGATGGCGAGGAAATCGGCGTTGATATCGGCCGCCGTAATCATGTCGGCTTTGTCTTTGTCGGTCAGCGCGGGTGCCGAAAGGCCACCACCCTTGCGGTTAATGCCCTTGTTGTTCGACAGCGGGCCACCGACCTGAACCTTGGTGTGAATCTCCGGGCCTTTGACGGCGGTAACGTTCAGAACCACGCGGCCGTCATCCAGCAGCAACACATCGCCGGCGTGCACATCATTGGGCAGCTCCGGATAGTCCAGACCCACGCGTTCCTGATTGCCGAGCTTGCAGGCGGCATCCAGAATGAAATCGGCGCCTTTGACCAGGGTGATCTTGCCATCGGCAAACTTGCCCACACGGATCTTCGGGCCCTGTAGATCAACAAGAATACCCACCGGGCGGCGATATTGCTGCGCCAGATCCCGCACCAGTTTGGCGCGGGCGCGATGGTCGTCGGGGGTGCCGTGACTGAAATTGAGGCGAACCACATCCACGCCTGCAGCGATCAGTGCGCCCAGTGCCTCCGGCGATGAGCTGGAAGGTCCGAGGGTGGCGACGATCTTTGTGCTACGGAGCATGGGGATCCTTTGGGTTTTGCTTGCAATTAGCCGTTGGCGCGGGCTTCAAGCGCTTCAATGGCGGGCAGTGTTTTGCCTTCCAGGAATTCCAGGAACGCGCCACCACCCGTCGAGATATAACCGACGTCGTCAGCGATCTTGAACTTGGCAATAGCGGCCAGCGTGTCGCCACCACCGGCGATCGAGAACGCGTCCGAGTGGGCGATGGCCGAAGACATCATCTTGGTGCCGCCAGCAAACTGATCGTGTTCGAAGACACCGACCGGGCCGTTCCAGATGATGGTGCCGGCATGAGCGATGATCTCTGAGAGGCGGGCAGCCGTTTTGGGCCCCACATCCAGAATGCGGTCGTGGGCGGTTACTTCATCCACTGGGATCTTATTGGCGCGCGCCAGGGCCGACACTTCATCTGCAACCACCACGTCAACCGGCAGCGGCACTTCGGCGCCACGGGCTTTCATCATGTCCATGATGGCTTGCGCTTCTTTCACCAGTTCCGGTTCGGCCAGTGATTCACCGATACGGTGGCCTGTAGCCAGCAGGAAGGTGTTGGCGATGCCGCCACCGACGATCAGCTGATCGACTTTTTCTGCCAGCGATTTGAGAATGACGAGTTTCGAAGAGACCTTGGCGCCACCGACGATGGCGACCAGCGGACGCGCCGGGTTTTCAATGGCTTTGGCCAGGGCATCGATTTCGCCGCCCATGAGCATGCCGGCGCAGGCCACTGGTGCAAAGCGGGCGATACCGTGGGTGGTGGCTTCGGCGCGGTGTGCCGTACCGAAGGCATCGTTTACATAGACATCACAGAGCTTGGCCATTTTCTGGGCCAGCTCTTCGTTGTCTTTCTTCTCGCCTTTATTGCAACGGCAGTTTTCCAGCAGCACCACTTCGCCCGGCTTCACCTCGAAACCACCATCGACCCAGTTCTGGATCAGACGGACGGGCTTGTTAAGCAGCTGACCCAGACGCACGGCAACGGGCATCAGCGTGTCGTCGGCTTTGACTTCGCCTTCGGTCGGGCGACCGAGGTGCGAGGTCACCATCACGGCGGCGCCGTTATCCAGACAATATTTGATCGAAGGGATCGATGCACGGATACGGGTGTCTTCGGTGATGTTGCCGGCATCGTCTTGTGGGACGTTCAGGTCGGCACGGATGAAAACGCGTTTGCCGTTGACATCGACATCAGTCAGCTTCTTAACATTCATGGTCAGGCTCCGTGGTAACCGTGATTATTTGGCGTTAATCCAGGCGCGGGCGGTGTCCAGCATGCGGCAGCTGTAACCCCACTCGTTGTCGTACCAGGCCAGAACCTTGACCAGTGTGCTGCCGTCTTCAGCCTGGATCACACGGGTCTGTGTGGCATCAAACGTCGACGAGTGCGGGTCGTGGTTGAAGTCAGACGATACCAGTGGGTCGTTATTCACAGCCAGCACATTCTTCATCGGGCCGTTGGCCGCGGCCGTCATCAGGCTGTTGATTTCGTCCTTGGTGGTGGGGCGATCGGTGGTGAAGGTCAAGTCGACCAGCGACACATTGATGGTCGGTACCCGCAGGGCGAAACCATCAAACTTGCCCTTCAGTTGCGGCAGCACCAGGCCCACGGCAGCAGCAGCACCGGTCTTGGTCGGGATGATGTTCTGGGCAGCGGCGCGGGCGCGACGCAGGTCCTTGTGGCGGACATCGACGGTGACCTGGTCGTTGGTGTAGGCGTGAACCGTGGTCATCAGGCCGGACTTAATGCCCACGTTATCGGACAGAATCTTGGCAACCGGTGCCAGGCAGTTGGTGGTGCACGAAGCATTCGAGACAACGGTCATGTCGCCTTTCAGCACTTCGGTGTTCACGCCGAACACAACCGTAGCATCCACATCGTCACCGCCGGGTGCCGAAATCAGCACGCGCTTGGCACCTTGCTCCAGCAGGGCTTGAGCCTTGGCCTTCGAGGTGTAGGCGCCAGTGCATTCCAGCACCATGTCGACTTTGTGGTCGGCCCAGTTGATAGCCTTGGGGTCTTTGGTCGAGTAGAAGGCAATCTTCTTGCCGTCGATGATGATGCAGTTCTCGCCTTCGGTCTCCACTGAGGTACGGAAACGGCCATGCGTGGTGTCGTACTTCAGCAGGTGGGCGTTGGTCTTCAGATCGCCCGATGCGTTGATGGCGACGAGGTTGAACTCATTCTGCAGACCCAGCTCATAGATGGCACGCAGGGTGCAGCGACCGATACGACCGAAACCGTTGATAGCGACATTAATAGCCATGGTAAATCTCCGTGTATTTAAATGTGAGACTGCAGATTATTTCGAGAGCACACCGCGGACGGTGTTGATGATATTTTCGACGGTGAAGCCGAATTCTTTGAATAGCAGACCGGCAGGTGCCGATTCACCAAAGCGGGCGAGGCCGACGACAGCGCCGTCCAGACCCACGTACTTGTACCAGCCATCCGGGTGACCGGCTTCAATCGCCACGCGCGGCAGACCAGCCGGGAGCACCTGGTCACGCCAGGCTTTGTCCTGCTTGTCGAAGGTGGTGGTCGAGGGCATCGATACCACGCTGACGGCGATACCGGCTTCCGCCAGAGCGGCTTGCGCGTCTAGCGCCAGCTTGACTTCGGAGCCGGTGGCGATCAGCACCGCCTTGGCATTGGCAGCCGGCGACACGACGTAGCCACCACGGGCCACATCAGCGGCGGCGGTCTTGTTGGCAACCGGTGGCAGATTCTGGCGCGAAAGCAGCAACGCTGTTGGGCCACTGGCATTCTCAACGCCCGTGACCCAGGCAACGGCTGTTTCCGTGGCGTCGGCCGGGCGCCAGACATCCAGATTCGGAATCAGGCGCAGCGAAGCGGCGTGTTCCACCGGCTGGTGGGTTGGACCATCTTCGCCCAGGCCGATGGAGTCGTGGGTATAGACCATGATCTGACGCACTTTCATCAGGGCGGCCATACGGATGGCGTTGCGTGCGTAATCCGAGAACACCATAAAGGTGGCGGTGTAGGGGATAAAACCACCGGCCAGGGCGATGCCGTTGGCGATGGCCGTCATACCGAATTCGCGCACGCCATAGAACAGGTAGTTACCGCCATCATTGGCGGTGACGCCCTTGGCACCCTTCCACCAGGTCAGGTTGGAACCAGCCAGGTCGGCTGAACCGCCGAGCAATTCTGGCAGATTCGGAGCGAGCGCTTCAATGGCCAGTTGCGAGGCTTTACGCGTCGCAACGGTTTCGGCCTTAGCCTGTGTTGCGGCAATGAAGTTTTGCGCAGTCTTCGACCAGTTGGCCGGCAGTGCGCCAGACAGGCGGCGGGTGAACTCGGCCGCTTCTGCCGGGAAGGCCTT
>JBLIZO010000026.1:0-13891 GCA_048859965.1 Fluviibacter sp. | reverse complement strand
CAGGCGACACGGCTGAAACGTTGGACACCGAACGGTTGCAACGCCTGCAACAGTTGGCGTTGGACGTAGAAGCCGTCTTTCCCGGCAGCCGGGGTCTGAGCACGGCAGATGTCTTGCGCTGGCCCGGCGTGGTGCGTTCGGCCGAACTGGACTGGGCCGCACTACTGCCCGAATTTCAGTCGATGGCCGTGGAAGCGGTACGAGAATTGAAAGTGGTTCGCGAGCGTGAGGGTGCCCGTTTAGCGGAACTGGTGAAAACGCGTACGGCCGCCATGCGCCAACTGGTCACTCGTGCCGAGCCGCTGATCCCGGCGGCACAGCAGGCTTTCGCCGACAAGGCGCGCGCCAAGCTGATCGAAGTCATGGGCAGCGCCGAAGACGAACGCATCCGCCAGGAACTCATTTTGTATGCGGTGCGCACCGATGTGGCCGAAGAACTGGGCCGACTCAAGGTACACCTCGATGAAGTGGATCGGGTGGTTTCAACGGCCGGGCAGGCCGGCAAACGTCTGGATTTCCTGATGCAGGAATTGAATCGGGAGGCCAACACCCTGGGTTCCAAATCGGTCAGCACCGAGGTCTCGGCCATTGCGATGGAACTCAAGCTGCTCATCGAACAGATTCGCGAACAGGTGCAGAATATCGAATGACCCAGGAATATTTGACCAAATCATCATAGCGTTATGACTCAAGCACCTTCCCAAGACCACGTTGGCCCCGGCAGCCTGTTCGTGATCGCCGCCCCATCGGGCGCCGGCAAAACAACGCTCACCCGCATGGCGCTGGCGCAGAACCCCCATCTGACCCTGTCAATTTCAACCACGACGCGGGCACCGCGCCCCGGCGAAGAAAATGGCGTGCATTACCATTTTGTTTCGGTCGAAACTTTCAAACAGATGCAGGCAGCTGGCGAATTCCTTGAGTCGGCTGAGGTCCATGGCAACTTTTATGGGACCAGCCGTCAGGGCATAGAGACGCTTCTTGCTGCAGACCGGGACGTGATTCTGGAAATCGACTGGCAGGGGGCACAGCAGATTCGCGAGATTTACCCAGAATCGGTGGGTATCTTCATCCTGCCTCCGTCGTTTGATGTCCTCGAATCCCGGTTGCAGGGGCGTGGCACGGATTCGCCCGAGATCATCGCCTGTCGCGTCGCCAATGCCCGCGAGGAATTACGCCATCTGGACGAGTTTCCCTACGTTATAATTAACGAAAATTTGAATGAAGCCCTCGCTGAACTGCTGGCCGTATTTACGGCCGCGCGTGTACGTCTTGAAAACCAGACGCAGCGTGCCCGGTCGTTGATGGCTTCCTATCTCAATCACTGATCAAAGAACGGAACGCATCATGGCTCGTATTACTGTTGAAGACTGCCTGAAAAAAATCCCGAATCGCTTCCAGATGACACTGGCAGCCACCTATCGGGCACGCCAACTGGCAAACGGCGCGACGCCGCATGTTGAGGCCGACCTCGACAAGCCGACGGTGATTGCTTTGCGCGAAATCGGTGACGGTCTGGTGGGGACGGAAGTACTGAATCGTCCGCAGGCTTGAGTTAATGGCCTAGGCGGAAGGTTGTGGGCGCACCATGAACACCGAAGCTCGTGCCCCGGTTAACCCCGACATTCCGCCTGATTTACCGCCGGCCCTAGGGCCGGATGACCCGGCCTACCGGGTATTTATAGACAGTTTGGATTATCTGTCCGCTCAGGATCTGGCGCGGGTAGAGGACGCTTTTGTTTTCAGTGAACGCTGTCACCGGGGTCAAAAACGCACGTCTGGCGAACCCTACATCACCCATCCGCTTGCTGTCGCTGGTGCGCTCGCCGAGTGGAAGATGGATGCGGTGGCCGTTATGGCCGCGCTATTGCATGACACCATCGAAGATACTGGAGCGACCAAGGAAGAGCTCGCCGATCGCTTCGGCAAGCCCGTCGCCGATCTGGTCGAAGGTCTTTCCAAACTCGACAAACTGGAGTTCGCCAGTCAGCACGAAGCGCAAGCGGAAAATTTCCGCAAGATGCTGCTGGCGATGGCGCGGGATATCCGCGTCATTCTCATCAAGCTGACAGACCGTCTGCATAATATGCAGACCCTGGGCGCGATGCGGCCGGACAAACGGCGCCGGATTGCCCGTGAGACGCTGGAGATTTATGCACCAATTGCCAACCGCCTGGGTCTGAACACGCTTTTTCGTGAACTGCAGGATTTGGCATTCAAAAGCATTTATCCGAATCGCTATGAAACCTTGTCGCGTGCCGTCAAATCCGTGCGTGGCAACCGCAAGGAGATGGTTCAGAAGATCCTGAACAGCCTTTCGGAAAAACTGACCCAGGCCGGCATCAAGGCCGAAGTGTTTGGGCGCCAGAAAACACTGTATTCCATCTATCGCAAGATGATCGAAAAGCATCTGTCGTTTTCACAAGTGCTTGATCTTTACGGCTTCCGGATCGTCGTCGAAAATGAAGCGGACTGCTATCTGGCACTGGGCGCCTTACATGCCTTGTATAAACCGCTGCCAGGTAAATTCAAGGATTATCTGGCGATTCCCAAGGTCAATGGCTACCAATCGCTGCATACAACATTGATCGGGCCTTATGGCACACCGATCGAAATCCAGATCCGCACACGTGACATGCATCGTCTGGCACAGGAAGGCGTCGCCTCCCATTGGCTCTACAAGGAATCCGGCAAGTTCTCCGATGACTTGCACGATAAGACGACGAAGTGGCTGGAATCACTCGTCGAGATGCAATCGATGAGTGGCGACTCATCCGAGTTTTATGAGCACGCCAAAGTCGAATTATTCCCAGACGAGGTGTTTGTATTCACCCCGCAGGGCAAGATTCTGACGTTGCCGCGCGGCTCGACGGCCGTTGATTTCGCTTATGCCGTACATACCGACATCGGCAATCGCTGCGTTGCGGCCCGCATTAATCGTGATTTTGCGCCACTGCGCACCGAGCTGCAGAACGGCGATCAGGTCGAAATCATCACTGCCGTGATCCCGAATCCGAATCCAGCCTGGCTTAAATTTGTTCGTTCCGGCCGGACTCGCGGCAAGATCCGACACTTTCTGCGTTCCGCACACCATGAATCGTCGGCGGCCCTGGGTAAACGCCTGCTCAGCAACGAACTGGCGCGCTACGGCCAACGGCTACAGGATGTGCCACAGACGGAATGGGGGCGCATCCTGTCACAATCCGGCGCCCAGGCCGAAGGGCAAATTCTCAGCCAGATCGGTACCGGTCAGCGACCAGCAACCGATGTCGCCGTCGAGTTGTTAGGCGTGGACCCCGCGCATGCATTGCCCACTGCCGCAGGGGCACCGGTCATGATTAACGGTGCCGAAGGCATGGCGGTGCATTTGTCGTCCTGTTGCCAGCCGATTCCGGGGGATCCCATCGTTGGCTCGCTGGATGCCAAACGTGGCCTGATCGTCCATACACATGACTGCCTCAAGATTCGCCGCCAGCTCGGCCATGATGCACAAAAGTGGGTTGATGTGGAATGGGCGCACGAGATTACAGGGCAATTTGATGTTCGCATTCGCGTCGAGATTCGCAATCAGCGTGGCGTCTTAGCCAAGATCTCGTCGGCCATCGCCGAAGCTGACTCGAACATCGTTCATATCAGCATGGATGATGTCGGTGGGATGTACACAACGCTCTTCTTCACGCTGCAGGTACGTGACCGTAAGCATCTTGCCGCAGTCATGCGCAATGTGCGCCATATTCCGGAGGTCTCGCGCATTGCCCGCCTTCGCGATAGCGACGAGCGGCCTTCATGAAAGTGCTCGTGATCGGCGCTGGCGTAGTTGGCACCGCTACTGCCTGGTATCTGGCCGAAGCGGGCCATGATGTTGTCGTCGTTGACCGACAGCCCGGTGCGGGACAGGAAACCAGTTTCGCCAATGGCGGACAGATCTCGGTGTCGCACGCCGAACCATGGGCCAACCCGGCAGCGATCCGCAAAATCCTTGGTTGGCTCGGCAAAGAGGATGCACCGCTCTTGTTTCGCTGGCGCCTTGACCCGGAACTGTTTCGCTGGGGGTTACAGTTCCTGCGGGAATGCACTGCGCAGCGAACCCGCAGCAACATACGCGCCATTGTCAGCCTGGCAAGCTACAGCCGCACTTGCTTGCAGGCACTGCGCGAAAACACCGATATCGCGTACGATGAACAGACGCGCGGCATCCTGCATTTCTACACGGATCAACGTGAGTACGAAGGCGCCGATATGGCGGCCGCACTAATGCGTGACTATGGTCTGGAGCGTCGGCCCGTTGACTCTGCTGAATGCGTGCGCATCGAACCTGCGCTGGCCGACGCCCGCCCCATGATTGTTGGCGGTCATTACACGCCATCAGACGAGTCGGGCGACGCGCACCTCTTCACCCGCCGCCTCGCAGCACTGGCTAGTGAACGCGGGGTGACTTTCCAATATGGCCTACCGATCGCCCGCCTACGCAGGAACGGTGATCGGATCGAGCACGCGGAACGCTACAACGGTGAGACGCTCAAGGCAGATGCTTATGTCGTTGCCTGCGGGAGCTTCAGCAATGCACTGCTGGCCCCGCTGGGTTTGTCCCTGCCGGTGTATCCGGCCAAAGGTTATTCCGCAACATTCACACTGGCAGAAGGCGAGAGTTTCGCACCCACAGTCAGCTTGACGGACGATGGTCACAAGATCGTATTTTCACGTCTGGGAAACCGTCTGCGCGTGGCTGGTACAGCCGAGATGAGCGGTTACAGCATGGGACTGAACCAGGTCCGTTGCGACGCGATTACGACGCGTACCCACCAGATCTTTCCGCATCTGCGAACCGTTGGCGAACCCATCTACTGGACAGGCCTTCGCCCGGCAACACCGTCGAATGTGCCAATCATCGGCCAGAGTGCATTAAAGAATCTTTACCTCAACACCGGACACGGCACGTTGGGCTGGACCATGTCTTGCGGCTCAGGCAAGGCTTTAGCCGACATCATTTCTGCGCATCGACCTCATGTAGATTTTCCATTCTCGTATCGGTACTGATCTGATCCAAGCTCATGGATGGCACATCAATCATGATGACAGACGCCGCCACGCAGCGCGAAGCGCCACTATCGTGGATCGATACCCATGTGCATATGGATGCCTCCGAATTCGATTCGGACCGTGAGCAGGTGTTGCTGCGTGCACGCCAATCCGGCGTGACTTATTGTTTGAACCCCTCGGTCAGTGCCGCCAGTTTCGCTCCCGTACATGCACTCGCTGCAACATCGCAGACTCGCAGCGACTGGCCGCAGTTATTACCGGCCTTCGGCATTCACCCACTTCATGTCGCTCAGGCAGGCGTCGACGATCTGCTGTTACTGGAAAAACAAATCACCGCGCATCGCCCGGTTGCCATCGGGGAAATCGGGTTAGATGGATACCCGGGCGCACCAGATCTGGCTCAACAACGCCCCTTGTTTGAAACACAACTGGCGCTTGCGGCAGCGCACGGGCTACCGGTGCTGTTGCATGTACGACATGCGGTAGAGGCGGTGATTCAAACACTGAAGCGCATACAGGGGTCCCGACAGAAAATTCCCGGCGGTATCGCACATGCCTTTAATGGCAGTGAAAGCCAGGCGGCGCAACTAACCCGTATGGGCTTTCTACTCGGCTTTGGCGGCAGTCTGACCTACGAGGGTTCAACCCGCATACGACGACTCGCGAAATCTCTGCCGTTAAACCACATCGTGCTGGAAACCGATGCACCGGACATGCCGCCAGCCTGGTTACATCAAGGCAGAAACGAACCGGCATCATTGCCAAGAATTGCACAAACGCTTGCTGCTCTGCGCGACATTGCGCCACGTGTGGTGTCGGCACAAACATCCGCGAACGTGCGGGCACTCATCACGGACTATGTTTAAAACGCCCACCGATGGTGCGCGCGCATATCCAGATAAAACATCAGAAAGCGCCACTAACACCCTGCCATATCAGGCATTTTTTACAACAACGACCCGTGCCATAACCGCTTACGATATACAATTGTGTGCATGCGTCATGCTGAAACCCGCTCCTGACAAGCCTTGCAGCAGACTGACCGCAAAAAAAATTCTGTCAGATCCTGTAAAACTGGGAAAAAGTCAGGGCATAATGACCGCACGGCGCCAATGACGGATCGTTGGCACCAACGATTTCTTTATCCCTTGGGAGACATCCATATGAACAAAGCTGAACTGATTGAAGTGATCGCTAAAGACGCCAAGCTGAGCAAGGCTGCTGCACAAGCCGCTCTCGATGCCACCGTTGCTGCCGTTGTTAAGGCCGTGACCAAAGGTGACTCGGTCAGCTTGGTTGGTTTCGGTTCGTTCTCGAGCGGCAAGCGCGCTGCCCGTACCGGTCGCAACCCGCAAACCGGCGAAACCATTAAGATCCCGGCCGCCAAGACTGTCAAGTTCTCGGCTGGCAAGGCATTCAAGGATGCTGTGAACAAGCGTAAGTAATCGCGCTTTGCTTCACGAAAGCCCGCTTCGGCGGGCTTTTTTATTGCGCCGCACTTTGCGTTTCGTCAAACAAAAGAGGAAAATCCTTTCTTTGTGTCAGTGCCGCCAGGCCATGGACACGCTCACTTAATTCATCCGGAGCCACGATCGTTCTCGGATGCTGCTGGAGTAGTTTATGGAGAAGGATTTGCGCGCTGCGGCGCTGGAATATCACCGTTATCCCACACACGGCAAAATTTCGGTCACCCCGACCAAGGGGCTCACCAACCAGCGCGACCTCGCATTGGCCTATTCTCCCGGCGTTGCTTATGCCTGTGAGGAAATTGAGTCCAATCCAGATGAAGCCGATACACTGACGGCGCGCGGTAACCTGGTCGGCGTGGTAACCAACGGCACTGCGGTTCTTGGCCTTGGCAATATCGGGCCATTGGCCTCCAAGCCGGTGATGGAAGGCAAAGGTTGCCTCTTCAAAAAATTTGCCGGTATCGATGTGTTCGATATCGAACTGGCAGAAAATGATCCCGACAAACTGATCGAGATGATTGCGGCACTGGAGCCGACGCTCGGCGGTGTAAACCTCGAAGATATCAAGGCGCCGGAATGCTTCTATATCGAGCGTGAGCTCAAGAAGCGCATGAAGATTCCCGTCTTCCACGATGACCAGCACGGCACCGCCATCATCTCGGCGTCCGCATTGATTAACGGCCTCAAGGTCATCAACAAAGACATTACCAAGATTCGCGTCGTTGTTTCTGGTGCGGGCGCTGCCGCGATTGCCTGTCTCGACCTCTGGTGCGAAATCGGTGTCAAACGCGAGAACATCACAGTCTGCGATTCCAAAGGTGTCATCCATGTTGGGCGAGAAGCCAACATGGAGCCGACCAAAGCCAAGTATGCGCAGGACACGCCAGCACGTACATTGCAGGATGCGCTGGTGGGCGCCGATGTATTCCTGGGGCTCTCGGCTGCCGGCGCCCTGAAGGCCGAATGGCTGCCACCAATGAAAGAAAACCCGCTGATTTTCGCGCTGGCCAATCCGACGCCGGAAATCATGCCGGAGGAAGCACGCAAAGTCCGCCCCGACGCTATCATCGCGACCGGTCGCTCGGATTATCCGAACCAGGTCAATAATGTCCTCTGCTTCCCCTTCATCTTCCGTGGTGCGCTCGATGTTGGCGCCACAACCATTACGGAAGAAATGAAGCTGGCTTGCGTATACGCCATTGCTGAACTCGCCGAAGTGGAAGTCTCCGATGAAGTCGCCATGGCCTACGCCGGACACAACCTGCAATTTGGCCCAGAGTATCTGATTCCGAAACCCTTTGATCCGCGTCTGATCACGCGCATCGCACCGGCAGTAGCGAAAGCAGCCGTGAGCTCGGGCGTAGCCCGTCGGCCAATCGCCGACATGGATGCATACGTCGAGCACCTGAAGGAATTCGTTTATCACACCGGTATCGGCATGCGGGCCGTATTCGTCGCCTGTAAAGAAGGGCCACGCCAGCGCATCCTGTTTGCCGAAGGCGAGGATGAGCGCGTCCTGCGCGCAACGCAGATTGTCCTGGAAGAGCAACTGGCGACGCCGATCCTGATCGGACGCCCGGAAGTGGTCGCAAAACGCCTGGAGCGCGCAGGTCTGCGCATCAAACCTGGTGTTGATTTTGAGTTGGTTAACCCGCAGGATGACACGCGCTATCGCGAATGCTGGACTGCGTACCACAAACTGATGGCACGTCGTGGCATCACACCCGATATCGCCAAATCGGAAATGCGGCGCGATACCACGTTGATGGGTGCCATGCTGATGAAGTTGGGGCATGCCGATGGCATGATCTGTGGCGTGCTGGGTCAATACGCCGATCACCTGCAGATCGTCAATGAAGTGGTCGGCAAACGCTCGGGCGTCAATGTCTTTGCCGCCATGAACTATCTGATGCTGCCAGGTCGGTCTCTGTTCATCGCCGACACCCATGTCAACGACAACCCGGATGCCGAACAGATCGCCGAAATTGCCATGCTGGCAGCCGATGAGGTCAAACGGTTCGGTGTCCATCCCAAAGTGGCATTGCTCTCGCACTCCAATTTCGGTTCGTCGTCGTCCGCGTCGGCACTCAAAATGAGCCGTGCTGCTGCACTACTACCCGCACTGTCATCGGGTGAGCTGGAAGTGGATGGCGAAATGCATGGCGATTCGGCGCTGTCCGAGGAAATCCGTCTAAGTGCCTACCCGGAATCCGCGCTCAAGGGCGAAGCCAATGTACTGGTGATGCCGAATCTGGATGCTGCCAATATCTCGTACAACCTGATCAAGATGATCGGCGGTTCGGGCGTTACGATCGGCCCGATTCTGCTCGGTGCGGCGCTACCGGTTCATATTCTCACCTCATCTTCGACGGTACGCCGTGTCGTCAACATGACCGCCATGGCCGTTATGGACGCATTGCAGGTGAAGCGCTGAGCAGGACAAGCTTGCTTGCCGCCACCCCTGAAAAGGAATACAGTTAACCAAAACCACCCTATAGGTGGTTCTCTCAACCCAAGGAGAATAACTCGTGAAGAAAGTTCTGATTCTGGCGTCCGCCGCCGCTATTTCCGTGTCGGCCTTCGCAGCGCCGGCCGCCAAACAGGAATCGGCCCGTGTATTGAGCACCAATGACATCGTGGCTCTCTGCAAACAGAAAGATAACCCGCAAGTCACCGGGTTCTGTAACGGCTTCGGCCAAGGCGTGTACGACACCTATATGGTTCTGAAAGCCGGTCACCCAAGAGTAACGCCTAATATCTGCGTTACCCAGCCGGCACCGCAACGCCAGCAGGTTCTGGATGAGTTTATCGCCTGGACCGGTAAAAACAGCCAATACAACGACAAACCGGCTACCGAAGCGGCGCTCCGCTTCCTGGCTGAACGCTTCCCTTGCGGCAAGTAATTCCGAGGAGTACACCATATGAAAAAAACATTGATGATTGTTCCTGTTGTTGCTGCCTTCCTGACCGGTTGCGCAGGTATGAGTGATACGCAGCAGCGCACGCTGTCGGGCGGCGCGATTGGCGCAGCGGCTGGCGCCGGCATCACGGCCATCGCCGGGGGCGACGCAATCTGGGGTGCCGTCGGCGGCGCGGCAGTCGGCGCACTCGGTGGCTATGCGTATGATTCGTACAAGCGTAGCCAGCAGCGTCAGTTCGATCAGGGCTACCAGGCAGGCAAAAAATCGGCGACCACCGGTGCCAGCGGCAACTGAGCCGTTTCTGTTATTCCAACAACAAAGGCGCCTAGGCGCCTTTGTTGTTTCTGCCCGTCAGGTAAGTCGTCAAGCTTTTCGAACCACCTGGCTGATGTCACGCACAGCGCCGCGGTCAGCCGATGTCGCGAACAGTGCATAAGCCTTCAGTGCTTGAGAAACGACGCGCTCACGCGCTACCGGCTTCCAAGCCTTATCACCGCGAGCCTTCATAGCAGCTTCCCGCTTAGCCAGATCATCTTCGCTGACGGCGAGATGAATGCGGCGGTTCGGGATATCGATCTCAATTGTGTCCCCGGTTTCAACCAGTGCGATCAAACCGCCGCTGGCAGCTTCCGGTGAAACGTGACCAATCGACAGGCCCGAAGTGCCGCCCGAGAAGCGACCATCCGTCAGCAGCGCACAGGCTTTGCCCAGACCACGGGACTTCAGATATGAGGTTGGGTACAGCATTTCCTGCATACCAGGCCCGCCTTGTGGACCTTCATAGCGGATGACTACCACATCGTTCTCGACCACTTCCCCTGACAGGATGCCTGCAACGGCATCTTCCTGGCTTTCGTACACACGCGCTTTGCCGGTGAACTGCAAAATCGATTCATCCACGCCAGCCGTCTTAACAATACAGCCATTCAGCGCCAGATTGCCGTGCAGTACGGCCAGGCCGCCATCTTGTGAATAGGCATGGGCGCGATCACGAATACAACCATTGGTACGGTCGGTATCGAGATCGTCATAGCGACGATCCTGTGAGAAAGCCGTCTGTGTCGGGATGCCGCCAGGTGATGCACGGAACAGGGTTTGCACACGTTCGTCGGTGCTGCGGGTAATGTCGTATTGATCCATGGCCGCGCCGAGGGTAGGCGCATGTACCGTTGGGGTATCACGATGAATCACACCGGCACGATCCAGTTCGGCCAACAGCCCGAGAATGCCGCCTGCGCGGTGTACGTCTTCAATATGATACTTTTCCGTCATCGGCGCTACCTTGCACAGGCAAGGCACATGGCGTGAAATACGGTCGATGTCCTGCATGGTGAAATCCACGCCCGCTTCCTGAGCCGCTGCCAGAATGTGCAGCACGGTATTGGTTGAGCCCCCCATCGCCACATCGAGTGTCATGGCGTTTTCAAAAGCCTTTTTGTTGGCGACATTGCGCGGCAGTACCGATGCATCGTCTTGCTCGTAGTAACGCTTGCACAGTTCAACGATGCGCTGACCTGCGCCCAGGAAGAGTGATTTACGGTCGGCATGAGTAGCAACCAGCGTGCCGTTACCGGGTAGCGACAGACCCAGTGCTTCGGTCAGGCAGTTCATTGAATTGGCGGTAAACATGCCGGAGCAGGAGCCGCAGGTCGGGCAGGCAGAGCGCTCAACGGCTTCGACTTCTTCATCAGAGCACTTGGAATCTGCCGCTTTCACCATGGCGTCCACCAGATCCAGAGAGATCACCTTGCCGCCGATTTTGACCTTGCCCGCTTCCATCGGGCCGCCGGATACAAAAATAGCCGGAATGTTCAGGCGCAGGGCAGCCATCAGCATGCCCGGGGTGATCTTGTCGCAGTTGGAAATGCACACCAGCGCATCGGCACAGTGGGCATTGGCCATGTATTCCACCGAATCAGCGATGAGCTCGCGGGAGGGTAATGAATACAGCATGCCGCCGTGGCCCATAGCAATGCCGTCATCCACAGCAATGGTATTGAATTCTTTGGCCACACCGCCCGCCGCTTCAATTTCGCGTGCCACGAGTTGACCCAGATCCTTCAGGTGTACATGACCCGGCACAAACTGCGTGAAGGAATTCACAACAGCAATGATCGGCTTGCCGAAATCGCCATCTTTCATGCCGGTAGCGCGCCAGAGCGAGCGGGCACCCGCCATATTGCGGCCATGGGTGGAGGTACGGGAACGATATTGCGGCATAGCAGATCCTTTGGGAACAAACGATGCGGTCACCCGGCAAGGTGCTCGTGACCTATAATTTCATTATTCTATCGCCACCGCCCGGGTTTCGTGAGGCTTGCTTGCCTAACCTAACGCTGTGCCTCTGTTTTCGGGACGTCATGACAGCCTTGATTCATCCCCAATTTGATCCGGTCGCCATCAGCATCGGCCCGCTGTCCATCCACTGGTATGGTCTGATGTATTTGCTGGCCTTTGTGCTGTTCGTCGTGCTCGGTCGCGTGCATGCCAAGCGCCTTCCTGGAGCGGGTTGGACCAACCAGGCCATCGATGATCTGCTGTTTTACGGTGCGTTGGGCGTGGTTCTCGGCGGGCGCTTGGGTTACGTGCTGTTTTATAAACCTACCTACTACCTAGGCCATCCTTTGGAGATCTTTGCGCTCTGGCAAGGCGGCATGTCGTTCCATGGGGGCTTGCTCGGCGTACTACTGGCGATGGGGCTTTATGGCAAAAAACATGGGCGCAGCTTCTTTGAAGTCACGGATTTCATTGCACCCTTGGTGCCGCTGGGGCTGGCCGCTGGCCGTATAGGTAATTTCATCAATGGGGAGCTTGTTGGCCGAGTGACCGATGTACCCTGGGCCATGATCTTTCCACGCACCGACTATTTTCCGCGCCATCCTTCCCAACTCTATCAGTTTGCCTGCGAAGGCCTGCTGCTCTTCGCCTTGCTCTGGTGGTATGCGTCCAAGCCGCGCCCTCGTGCAGCGGTATCGGCCGTATTTCTCATGGGCTATGGCCTCGCCCGCTTTGTGGCGGAATTTGGCCGCGAACCAGATGATTTTCTCGGGTTGCTCTTTGGCAACCTCTCGATGGGGCAATGGCTCAGCCTGCCCATGATTCTTGCTGGCATTGTGATGTATCGCTACAGCCAGCGCCAACCTGTTTGATGACTAGGAGTAACACGATGACGCGTCCGTTCAAAATTCTGGGTGTACAACAGATCGCCATTGGCGGCCCCTCGAAAGAAAAGCTGCGTACCCTGTGGGTCGATATGCTGGGTCTGGAAATTACCGGTAATTTCGTCTCCGAGCGTGAGAATGTCGATGAAGACATCACTGCTATGGGCAAAGGCCCGTTCAAGGTCGAAGTCGATCTGATGCAGCCGCTGGACCCGGAAAAAAAGCCGGCCGTCCATGCGACCCCGCTCAATCACATTGGCCTGTGGGTCGATAACCTGCCAATCGCTGTTGAATGGCTCACCAACAACGGCGTGCGCTTTGCGCCGGGCGGTATCCGCAAGGGCGCTGCCGGTTACGACATCACCTTCATGCACCCAAAAGCGAACGATGAATTCCCGATCGCGGGCGAAGGTGTGCTGATCGAGCTCGTACAGGCACCGCAGGAAGTGATTGATGCGTTTGCCAAGCTGGCGGGTTGATTGCAACCGCACTCTATGTTCTGGAGGTGCCAGTCTCGTGCTGCGGTGCTTACCCGGCAGAGCGATACGCTTGAGTGCCTTGGTTGAGGAGATTCTTGGTGCTGCCTGTTTTTTTGTAGTCAGATGGTAGGGTGATTCGGCTGCCTGGGCGTGGGTTTTCGATCAGCAGTCGATCTCCGGTGAGCAGAGTCGCTTCGGGGTGGCAGGCAAGTAACGCCCACAAGTGCGCATCGCCACCATCGGGTGGCGTATGAATAGCATTAGCATCCGGCTCTGACCATTTGGCATTGGCTGTTAGTTCAATCAATATCTGGTCAATTTCTGGCTCAGACAAGCCATGCCGTTGGGTAAGTGCCGGTCTTAGCAGGACGGCGCGATACTCCGCTAATAGCGCCGGTGAGAGTACAAAAATCATCTGGGCCGATAGCATGTCGTTCAGAACCTGGGCCGTTGGGCTTTCCGAGTCTTTACTCAGCAAGCCAGATACGACAATATTGGTATCAATAATCCATAGTTGCATGCCGGTCACTTTTGCTGTGATTGACGGTGTGAGCGTGTTTCTGCAACGGCCAGATCGGTTGCATCAGATTCCGATAAATAGCTTGCGCGCTGGGACTGCGCAACCAGTTCGCGGGCGCTGGACATGGGCTTAATGCCGCGAAACTGTAGGCTCTCTTCAATAATCGTCCCAATCGTTCGCCCCTGACGGGCGGCGGCTTCTTTCAGTGCCTGATGCAGGTTGTCGTCGAGGGTGATAGTCAGTCGTGCCATGATGCACCTTGGTGTGTTGGTGTTTTAGCATCATAACATCATTTGTTGCG
>JBLIZO010000025.1:0-26210 GCA_048859965.1 Fluviibacter sp. | reverse complement strand
TCGATTATGAAAATTGTTGTGCGGTGCATAGAGACAAAGACTGTAGCAAGTTCTAGTCTAGCGTGTGCAGCAAATTCGTTGCTGAAAACATTCGTTACATTTCTGTAAGCCCGGCGTTACAAACTTTTGTCATTCTCTTGAATGAAGCTGAGACACATCGGCAAAAAAAACATTTCAAGAGACATTTCAAAAAACATAAAAGGAGATAAACCATGGGGTCCATTTACGACCAGGGGCTGGATAAAAACCCGGCCAACTACGTTGCACTGTCGCCGCTGAGTTTTCTGCGGCGCTCCGCCATGGTTTATCCGAAGCGTTTGTCGGTGGTGCAGGATGACCGGCAGTACACCTGGTCTGAGACCTACGAGCGCGTTAAACGCTTTGCCTCGGCGCTGGCCAAGCTGGGTGTCGGCAAGAATGATACCGTGGCCTGTATGCTGCCTAATATCAATGCCATGTATGAGGCGCACTTTGCCGTGCCGATGGCTGGCGCCGTCGTCAATACGCTGAATACCCGCCTGGATGCCGAAGCCATCGCCTTTCAGTTGCAGCATGGGGAGGCCAAGGTCCTGCTGACCGACCCTGAATTTGCGACGGTGATCAAAGGCGCGCTCGATTTGCTGCCCGGTAAGAATCCCATCGTCATTGATGTGATCGATCCGAATTATGAAAGTCAGGAACGGATCGGCACGCTCGACTACGATGCGCTGTTGGCCGAAGGCGACCCGAATTTTGCATGGAGTCTCCCGGCTGACGAGTGGGATCCAATTGCGCTGAACTACACCTCGGGTACTACGGGCAACCCGAAGGGCGTGGTGTACCACCACCGCGGTGCCTATCTGAATGCCGTTTCGAATGTGGTGTCGTGGGGGATGCCGCCGCATGCCGTCTATCTGTGGACATTGCCGATGTTCCACTGCAACGGTTGGTGCTTCCCGTGGACGATGGCGGTGAATGCCGGTGTGAGCATCTGCCTGCGCAAGGTCGACCCGGTCAAGATTTTCGAGCTTATCAAGCAGCATCACATTACCCACATGTGCGGTGCGCCCATTGTCTATGGCATGCTGATCAATGCGCCGGAAACATGCCGTGAGGGGCTGAACCATACGGTCAATGGTCTGATCGCCGGCGCCGCGCCGCCTGCTGCCATTATCGAGGGCTGCGATAAGATCGGCTTCAATATCACGCACGTTTATGGTCTGACCGAAACTTACGGCCCGGCTTCGGTATGCGCCAAGCAGCCGGAGTGGGATGCTTTGTCACTGGAGTTCCGCGCCGCCCGTAATGGTCGTCAGGGTGTGAACTATCACCTGCAGGAAGCCATTACGGTGCTGGATCCGGAAACCATGCTGCCGGTGCCCTGGGACGGCGAAACGGTTGGCGAAATCATGTTCCGTGGCAATGTGGTCATGAAGGGCTACCTCAAAAATCCGGAAGCCTCGGCAGAAGCTTTTGCCGGTGGCTGGTTTCATACCGGTGACTTGGCCGTGGTGCACAGTGATGGCTATGTCAAGATCAAGGATCGCTCGAAGGATGTGATTATTTCCGGCGGCGAGAACATTTCCTCGTTGGAGGTGGAAGAGGTGTTGTTCCGCCATCCGGCGGTGAATCTGGCGGCCGTGGTGGCTAAGCCTGATGAGAAGTGGGGTGAAGTGCCTTGTGCCTACGTTGAGCTGCGCCAGGGTGCTACGGCGACGGAGGCCGAGGTGATTGAATTCTGTCGCGAACACCTGGCGCGCTTTAAAGTGCCGAAAAAGGTGATCTTTATCGAGATTCCGAAGACTTCCACTGGTAAAGTTCAAAAGTTTCGCCTGCGCGAGATGGCTAAGTCCAGCTCCGCGATTGAATAACCCCCCAAGTGCTCCAGGAGTTGCTATGAAAGTGCTGGTACCGGTCAAGCGCGTTGTCGATTACAACGTCAAGGTACGTGTCAAGGCCGATGAGACGGATGTCGATCTGGCCAATGTCAAAATGTCGATGAACCCGTTTGATGAGATCGCTGTTGAAGAAGCTGTACGTCTGAAAGAAAAAGGGATTGTCTCGGAAGTGGTGGCCGTGTCGTGTGGCCCGGCTGCCAGCCAGGATACCCTGCGTTCGGCCATGGCCATGGGCGCCGATCGCGGCATTCTGGTGGAAAGCAACGCCGAGTTGCAGCCGTTGGCCGTGGCCAAGCTGCTCAAGGCCGTGTGCGAGAAAGAAACCCCATCGCTGGTCATCTGCGGCAAGCAGGCCATCGACGATGATTCCAACCAGACCGGTCAGATGCTGGCTGCCTTGCTCGATTGCCCGCAAGCCACCTTTGCTTCCAAAGTTGAATTGACCGGTGATCGAGTGACCGTGACGCGCGAAATCGATGGGGGGCTGGAAACCCTGGCGATGTCCTTGCCGGCCGTGGTAACGACCGACCTGCGTCTGAACGAGCCGCGCTACGCCACGCTGCCCAACATCATGAAGGCCAAGAAGAAGCCGCTGGATACGATCGCGGCCGATAGTCTGGGTGTGGATGTCGCACCGCGCTTGAAGACCATCAAGGTCAGCGAGCCGCCCAAGCGCGCCGGTGGCGTTAAAGTGGCCGATGTGGCCGATCTGCTCAACAAGCTTCGTAACGAAGCCAAAGTGATTTAAGGAGTGGTCATGCCTGTTCTGGTTCTTGCTGAACACGATAACAAGTCGCTCAAAGCGGCAACCCTCAATACCATTGCCGCAGCCACCAAGCTGTCGGGTGATATCGATGTTCTGGTTGCGGGTGAAGGGTGTGCCGATGTGGCCACCAAAGCTGCTGCGCTACAGGGCGTGAAGCGCGTTCTGGTCGTCGATAACGCCGCTTACGGCGATCAGGCCGCTGAGCCGCTGGCCAAGCTGGTGGTCTCGCTAGCGGGTAGTTATAGCCATCTGCTCGCGCCAGCCAGCAGCTATGGTAAGAACACGATGCCGCGCGTTGCCGCACTGCTCGATGTGGCGCAGATTTCCGACATTGTTGGCGTCGTTGCTGAAGATACTTTTGTGCGCCCGATCTATGCCGGCAATGCACTAGCGACTGTGGTGTCATCGGATCCCAAGAAGGTTGTCACCGTACGTTCGACGGCGTTTGATCCTGTCGCTGCCGGTGGTAGCGCGTCTATTGAAAATGCGGTGCCGGGTGATGTAGGTAACAAGTCGGATCTGGTGGGCCGCGAGCTGACCAAGTCCGAGCGTCCGGAACTCGGCGCCGCTAAAGTGGTGGTGTCGGGTGGCCGTGGTCTGGGTAGCGGCGAGGCGTTCAAGTCGGTGCTTGAACCGTTGGCCGACAAGCTGGGAGCCGCCATTGGGGCTTCACGCGCTGCCGTTGATGCCGGTTTCGTACCCAACGATTATCAAGTCGGTCAGACCGGCAAGATCGTCGCACCACAACTGTACATCGCCGTCGGTATTTCCGGCGCGAGTCAGCATCTGGCCGGTATGAAGGATTCCAAGGTCATTGTGGCCATCAACAAGGATCCGGACGCGCCGATTTTCCAGGTGGCCGACTACGGTTTGGTGGCGGACCTTTTCGAGGCTGTGCCACAACTGGCCTCGTCGCTGTAATCAAACACGTCACTTGCACATTCTTTTCAGGTTTTACGGAGTATTACGATGAGCACTTATAGCGCCCCTATCCGCGACATGCAGTTTGCCATGAACGAACTGGCAGGTCTTGAAGCGGTCACCCAGCTACCCGGTTATGAAGAAAGTACGCCGGATCTGGTTGATGCCATTATGGATGAGGCCGGCAAGTTTGCGTCTGAAGTGATTGATCCGATCAACCCGGTGGGCGACCGTCAGGGTTGTACCTGGAAAGAGGGTGTAGTGACCGCTGCCGACGGTTATAAAGACGCCTATAAACTGTTTGTGGAAACCGGTTGGAACGCCATGCCTTGTGCCACGGACTTCGGCGGCCAGGGTCTGCCGACGCTGGTCTCGACGGCCGTGCAGGAAATGTGGAAGTCGGCCAGTATCTCGTTCGCGCTGTGCCCGATGCTGACGACCGGCGCCATCGAAGCGATCGCGCATCATGGCTCTGACGAACTCAAGAACACCTATCTGCCGAAGATGGTGGAAGGGACGTGGACGGGTACCATGAATCTGACCGAGCCGCAGGCTGGTTCCGACCTGAGTGCCGTGCGCAGCAAGGCTGTGCCGCAGGCCGATGGCACCTATCGCATTACCGGCACCAAGATATTCATCACTTGGGGCGAGCATGACATGGCGGAGAATATCATCCACCTGGTGCTGGCTCGCCTGCCTGACGCACCTCCGGGTGTGAAAGGCATTTCGCTGTTCGTGGCGCCGAAATATCTGGTGAATGCCGACGGTAGCCTGGGTGCCCGTAACGATCTGGTTTGCGCTTCGATCGAACACAAAATGGGGATTCACGGCAGTGCCACTGCGGTGATGTCTTTTGGTGAGAAAGAGGGTGCGATCGGTTATCTGGTCGGCGAAGCCAACAAGGGCTTGGGCTACATGTTCACGATGATGAACCATGCGCGTCTGAATGTGGGTCTGGAAGGTGTCGGCGTCTCGGAACGCGCTTATCAACACGCATTGGCCTATGCCCGCGAGCGTATTCAGGGCGCACCGATTGGTGATAAATCTGGCGTGGCGAAGCCGATTATCCATCACCCAGATGTGCGTCGGATGCTGCTCGATATGAAGTCGCGCACCGAAGCCATGCGCGCACTGGCCTACTGGGTTGCTGCACAGATGGATCATGCGCATCACAACGCGGATGCGGCTAAGGCCAAGGATGCCCAGGCGATGGTCGATTTTCTGACACCGGTGGTCAAAGGCTGGTGTACCGAGAGCAGCGTCGAAATTACTTCGACCGGCATCCAGGTACACGGCGGTATGGGTTTCATCGAAGAAACTGGGGCCTGCCAGTACATGCGTGATTCGCGCATTACCCCGATTTATGAAGGTACCACGGCGATTCAGGCCAATGATCTGGTCGGCCGTAAGCTGGCCAAGGATAAGGATGAAGCGGGTAATACCGGTGTCGGTGCCGCTGCCCTAACGGCTAAAATCCGTGGCACGGTTGATGCGCTGACCAAGGACGCCAAGTTAGCGGACATCGGTCAGCAACTCGGCGCTGCACTTGTGCAGTTTGAAAAAGCCACGCAATGGCTGCTGGCGCATTACGACACGAGCCCGCAGGCCGCATTGGCCGGTGCTGTGCCGTACCTCTTCCTGACGGGGGTGGTCACGGGGGGCTGGCTGATGGCCCGCGCAGCACAGATCGCCCAGCAACACCTCGACAATGGGTCGGATGACGATTTCTACAAAGCCAAGTTGGCCACCGCCCGTTACTTTGCCGCACACCAGTTGCCGAAGGCCGCGGCCTATGCTGCTGAAGTGACGGAAGGCAGTGCTTCGGTGCTGTCGCTCGAAGAATCGCTGTTCTAAGGAATCGTTATGCGTACTGATCGCGAATCGATGGAATATGACGTTGTTATCGTCGGTGCCGGACCGTCCGGCCTGACGGCAGCGATTCGTCTGAAGCAGCGTGCCGCAGAAAGCGGTCGTGAAATCAATGTCTGCCTGATCGAGAAGGGCTCCGAAGTGGGCGCCCATATTCTGTCGGGTGCGGTGATCGAGCCGCGCGTACTCAACGAGTTGCTGCCGCAATGGCGCGAGATGGGTGCGCCGCTCATTACGAAAGCCAAGAATGACGAGTTTCTGGTGTTGTCGGAAACGGGGGCGCGAAAGCTGCCGACGCCCCCACAGATGCATAACGAGGGCAATTACATCGTCAGTCTGGGCAAGGTATGCCGTTGGCTGGGCGAGCAGGCCGAAGCGCTGGGCGTGGAAATTTATCCGGGTTTTGCCGCTGCCGAAGTGCTTTATAACGACGATGGCTCGGTCAAGGGCGTCGCCACCGGCGATATGGGCATCGGCAAGGATGGCGAACAGACCGGCAACTATCAACCCGGTATGGAGCTCCATGCCAAGCAAACGATTTTTGCCGAGGGCTGTCGCGGTTCGCTGACCAAGGCGCTGTTCAAGAAGTTCAACCTGCGTGATGGTGTTGACCCGCAAACCTACGGCATCGGCATCAAGGAACTGTGGGAAGTGCCGCCCGAGCAGCACAAACCGGGGTTGATCATTCACACAGCCGGTTGGCCGCTGCCATCGGATACCTATGGCGGCTCCTTTCTGTATCACCTGGAAGACAATATGGTGGCAGTGGGCTTTGTCGTCGGTCTCGACTATAAGAACCCGTGGTTGTCACCGTATGAAGAGTTTCAGCGTTACAAGACGCATCCGACGATTCGTAAACATCTCGAAGGTGGTCGTCGCATTTCCTACGGCGCCCGTGCGTTGTCGGAGGGTGGGTTCCAGTCGCTACCCAAACTGACTTTTCCGGGTGGTTTGCTGGTTGGCGATACGGCCGGCTTCCTGAACGTGCCGAAGATCAAAGGGACGCACATGGCCATGCAGTCGGCCATGGTGGCGGCTGATGCCGTGTTTGATCTGCTGGGCGTTGATGCAAACTCGGAAAGCCCACAGAGCGAAGCCACGGCGTACCCGGAGAGGCTCAGGAAGACCTGGTTGTGGGACGAACTCTACAGTGTGCGTAATATTCGCCCGGCGTTCAAGTGGGGGCTGTGGGGTGGGTTGGCCTATGGCGCTATCGACACCTACCTGTTCCGCGGCAAGGCGCCGTGGACGATGCGCCACCACAATGACCACGATCAGCTTCTGGATAAAAACAAGGCGCCCAAAATCCATTATCCGAAACCGGATGGCGTTTTGACGTTTGACCGCCTCTCGTCGGTGTTCCTGTCGAGCACCAACCACGAAGAAAATCAGCGCTGCCATCTGCAACTACAGAATCCCGACGTGGCGATGAGCGTTAATTTCGCGCGTTACGGTTCGCCGGAAACGCGTTATTGTCCGGCCGGTGTTTATGAAATTGTTGGCGAAGAGGCCGGTGCGCCGAAGTTGCAAATCAATGCGCAGAACTGTCTGCACTGCAAGACCTGCGACATTAAAGATCCGACGCAAAACATTAACTGGACCGTGCCCGAAGGTGGCGGTGGCCCGAATTATTCAACCATGTAATTGCCAATAGGCGGAAAAACTATGAGCACAGATATCGGTTTTACGATTGATCAGATGGAAGTCGGGATGTCGCGTAGCTACGCGAAGACCCTGACCGAAACGGACATCGTCCTGTTTGCAGCCGCTTCCGGCGATGTCAACTCGGTGCACCTGAATCAGGAATATGCAGAGAAGACGCCATTCGGTGGCCGGATTGCCCATGGCATCCTGACGGCCGGTGTGATCTCCGCCTGTATCGCCAACAGGCTGCCAGGCGCCGGCACGATTTATCTGGGTCAGACGCTCAAGTTCAAAGCACCGGTTCGCCCGGGAGATACCGTGACGGCGATCGTGACGGTGAAATCGCTCGACCCGGCCAAGAATCGCGTCGTCCTGGATACGATCTGCCAGGTCGCTGGCAAGACAGTACTCGAAGGCGAAGCCACCGTATTAGCACCAAAACAGTAAGACCATAACCATAGCAAGGAGAGAGACGTGTCAGACAAAATCTTGTACGACAAGATTCGCAAGAATCCGAAGTTCGCACAACTCTGTCAGGAACGGGGGCGGTTTTCCCTGGTCCTGTCATTGATTGTGTTAGTGCCTTATTACGCCTTCATGATGACGGTAGCCTTTAACCCAACGTTCTTCGCTGACAAGTTTGGTGACAGCGCCATTATGACCATCGGCTGGCCGATTGGCGCCGCTATTATTATCGGTTCGTGGTTGTTGACGGGGATTTACATCCGTCGTGCCAACGGTGCCTTCGAAGACCTCAATGAAGAAATTATTGCGGAGGCCCGTCGATGAATCTGTCTATACTGAAAAAGCTCGGCGTAGCGGCGTTGGCATTCTTGCCAGCCTTGGTACTTGCCGCCGCAGCTAGCGATGGTCCGGTTGAGAAACAGCCGGTTAACATTTCGGCGATCGCGATGTTCGTCGTATTTGTTCTGCTGACTCTGGGTATCACTTACTGGGCCGCGTCGCGAACCAAGTCGACCGCCGATTTCTATACCGCCGGCGGTGGTATCAGCGGTTTCCAGAACGGTCTGGCGATTGCGGGCGACTATATGTCGGCCGCGACATTGCTCGGTCTATCCAGCCTGATCTATGCTCGCGGATTCGACGGGTTTATTTATACCATCAGCTTCTTCGTGGGTTGGCCGATCATTCTGTTTATTCTGGCAGAGCGTCTGCGTAACCTCGGCAAGTTCACCTTTGCCGATATCGCGTCGTTCCGTCTGGATCAGAGCAAGATCCGTACGTTCGCTGCCTTTGGCTCGCTGACCGTGGTGTTCTTCTATCTGATCGTTCAGATGGTAGGTGCCGGTCAGCTGATCCAGCTGCTGTTCGGTCTGGAATACAACTTCGCTGTGGTTCTGGTCGGCGTGCTGATGATCATCTACGTGACCTTCGGCGGCATGGTCGCCACGACCTGGGTGCAGATCATCAAGGCCTGCCTGTTGCTGTTCGGTGGCACGCTGCTGATGTTGTTGACCATGAATTATTTCGGTTTTTCGTTCGATACGCTGTTTAGCAAGGCCACCGAGTCAAGCAAACTGGGCGTCAAACTGATGGAGCCGGGTAAGCTGCTGGCCGATCCGGTTTCGGCCGTATCGTTGTCGCTGGGCCTGTTGTTCGGTACGGCTGCACTGCCGCACATCCTGATGCGTTTCTTCACCGTGCCGAATGCGAAGGAAGCCCGTAAGTCGGTGTTTGTGGCAACCGGTTTTATCGGTTTCTTCTTCCTCGTTGTGGTTGTGCTGGGTATCGGCGCCATCACCATCGTGGGTACGGATCCACAGTTCTTCGAGGGCGGCGTTGTCGGTGGCAAGCTGATTGGCGGTAGCAATATGCCGGTCATGCACCTGGCCAAAGCGCTGGGCGGCGACCTTTTCCTGGGCTTCCTGTCAGCCGTTGCTTTCGCCACGATTCTGGCGGTGGTGTCGGGGTTGGCACTGGCTGGTGCTTCGGCCATCTCGCATGACATCTATGCCCGCGTGATCAAGAAAGGGTCGGCAACCGGCGAGCAGGAAATGCGCGTTGGCAAGTACGCTTCGGTGTTCATCGGCTTCGTTGCTGTGGTCCTGGGGATCCTGTTCAAGGATCAGAACGTCGCCTTCCTGGTGGCGCTGGCCTTCGGTGTTGCCGCCTCGGTGAACTTCCCGGTGCTGATCCTGTCGATGTACTGGAAGGGTCTGACCACGCGGGGTGCGTTGATTGGCGGTATCGTCGGTCTGTTCGCTGCGGTGGGCTTGGTGATTCTGTCGCCGGCCGTCTGGGTCAAGGTGATTGGCAACGCCGCACCGATTTTCCCGTATGATCACCCGGCTCTGTTCTCGATGACGGCGGCATTCTTCGCCACCTGGCTGTTCTCGGTGACAGACAAGAGTGCCCGCGCTAAAGCTGAGATCGCCGCGTTTGATGATCAGTACGTCCGTGCACAAACCGGTATCGGTGCTGCACAGGCCAGCGATCACTAATCGGTTGCTTATTCTGTAGTACCTTAAGGGGCCGCAAGGCCCCTTTTTCTCTGTGTTGAATTATGAAACTTATAGAAATCAGTCAAACGGACCGGATTGGTGTTTTGACCCTGCAGAACACCGATCGGCTCAATGTGATGGGAAATACACTGGTTGATCAGCTGATCGGAGCATTGGAAGACTTTACCAGTAGCGATATTCGCGCCGTTATCCTCAAAACCATTCCGGGCGTCAAAGTCTGGTCGGCCGGCTATGACGTTAATGAGCTGCCGCCACATGGCAAGGATCCACTGGAGTGCCATGAGCCGCTGCGCCGTGCTGTGAAAGCGATGCAGAATTGTCCGCTGCCGATTATTGTGGTGGTCGAGGGCAGTGTGTGGGGGGGGGCTAACGAATTAGTGATGTCGGGTGATCTGGTGATTGCCGCTGCAGGCACAACGTTTGCACTGACACCGAGCCGCTTGGGTGTGCCTTATAACCCTTCCGGCATCATAACATTCATGAATACGATGCCGCTGCACATCCTGAAGGAAATGGTTTATCGCGCGATGCCGGTCAAGGCCGAACGACTAGAGACCTATGGGGTAGTGAACCATGTGGTGCCGGCGGATCAACTGACGGGGTTTGCCATGCAGGTGGCTCAGGAAATTGCGCTGACATCACCGCTGGCCAACCGCGTATTCAAAGAGCAGGTTACCTCGATGGGTAGTGCGATTCCGCTGACTTCCAATGAGTTTGAACGCATTGAAGCCAGCCGCCGGGTTGTTTACAGTAGTGACGATTATCGGGAGGGCGTGTTAGCCATCAAGGAAAAACGTGCGCCCGTATTCCAGGGGAAATAACATGAGAAATCGACATTTAAGCCTGAAATCGCTGGATGAGTTGGCGGTGGGGGAGATATTCGACACGCAGGGTTATACGTTGACACAGGCCGATATCACAAGCTTTGCGTTCAGTTTTGACCCGCAACCGTTTCATATCGACGAGGTGGCTGCGGGTCAATCGATTTTTGGCGGTATTATCGCCAGTGGTTTTCATACCATCGCGATCTGCTTCCGGCTGTTTATCCAAAGTGGGATCTTCGCTAGATCCAGTCTTGGTGGCACGGGGTTGGATGAGGTGCGCTGGTTTGCACCAGTGCGAGCAGGTGATACATTAAGTGCCGAGGTGGAGGTGAGCAAGCTCATCCCATCAACTTCCAAGGAAGACCGGGGTGTGGCGGTGCTGCATTATCGGGGTTATAACCAGCGCAAAGAGCTGGTGGTCAGTTTCTACGGTAACCATTACCTGTTACGTTGATTGAATAGGCGAGGAAAGCAGATGGGCGTTTTAAAGGACTTTCAGATTATCGACCGCGCGATTGCGTCGCGTCATTCCGTACGGGCGTTTCTGGATACGCCGGTTGATCCGATGATTGTGCGTGAGATTCTCACGGTGTCTTCGCGTGCGCCATCGGGTACGAACACGCAACCGTGGAAGGTCTATGTGTTAACCGGTGCAGCGAAAGAGCGCCTGAGCGCTGAGATTCTGGAGACCTTCTTCGACCCGGAAAAGGTGACGCAGCATCACGAGGAATACGACTATTATCCGAAGGAATGGATCGAGCCCTTTATCGGTCGTCGGCGTAAAGTAGGTTTTGATTTGTATGGTCTGCTAGGGCTGGGTAAGGGCGACAAAGAAGGCATGCAGGCACAACATGCCCGTAACTATCAGTTCTTCGATGCGCCCGTCGGCCTGATCTTTACCGTGGACCGCGTGATGGGACGCGGCAGTATGCTGGACTATGGGATGTTCATGGAGAACATCATGATCAGTGCTATTGGACATGGTCTGGCCACCTGCGCTCAGGCAGCCTTTAACCAGTTTCACCGGATCATTGAACGCCAGTTGAACCTGCCTGCCAACGAGGCCGTCGTTTGTGGCATGGCACTGGGTTACGAAGACAAGAAAGCGATCGTCAACACGCTGAAAACCACGCGTGTACCGGTTGATGAATTCGCGACCTTTATTTCTTCCTGATCAGGTGTTGCGCTCGAGGCGGATGGCAAGTTCATGCCAGCCGTTCGGGTGCGACACAATGGTTGGTAAGGTATCCGGCCAGTGCCAGGAGCGACTGTTAAACAGGGCGTGCATGGCGTTGATATCGCAATGGAAGGGCGGTCCCTGCTTCAGCCCTTCTTTGGCCCCTGGCCGATCCACTTGCATGAATAGCATGTAGAGTGTGCCGCCGGGTTTGACCCAGCGTGCCAGTTGTTCAGCGTAGGCGATCCAATGTTCCGGATCCAGTGCGCACAGACAGGTTTGTTCATAGACGGCATCGAAGAGCGGTGTTGGCGTATAGCTCAGCACGTTGGCTTGCACGATCTCTGCCAACAGGTTTTGTGCGGTCAAAAGCGCCTGCGTTTCCTTGACGGCGCCGGCCGTATAGTCAATGCCGACTACTTCGAAACCTCGTGTAGCGAGTTCGGCGACCTCCCAACCCTTACCGCACCCGGGCACAGCAATCCGGCAGGGTTTGAGTTCGCCGCTATCGAGCCATTGCAGTAGCTGCGGACTGGCGGCGCCGCGATCCCAGGGTGTGTGTCCTTTATCAAAGTGGTCCTGCCAGAAATTTTGATTGAGTGTGCTCATGGGGCTTGAATGGAGGGGTTTTTAACCTGCTCATTTTATGCGAGCTGCATGATGACGGCCAGATTCCACATCTCTTTTGATGTTGCGCAATAAATTACGCATTGCAACATGCATTCTTTAATAAGAAACTCGACATAATGTTTCATATAAGAACGCCAAAGGAGGATGACATGACCTACAGAATTGAGGTTGCCGAGTTTCAAACAAGACGCTGGGTTTCAGTGGGGATGGTGGAGCAGACGCTGGATGACGTGCGGATGTATGTCTGTGTGGTTAAGCGGCTTTATCCGGGTTGCCATGTGCGCGCCCTGGATCTTTTGACCCTGCATACGGTTGCGGAGGTTTAGCGCCTGTTGTGTTGCATCAATTTTTACGATCAAATGAAAAGGCCACCGTATTCGGTGGCCTTTTCATTGGTTGGTAGGCGGTGGTTTTTAGCCGCGAGCCGCCTTGAGTGCGCTGTTGAGGGTAGCACTCGGGCGCATGACCGCCTTACACTTCTCCGAATCGGCCTTGTAGTAACCACCGATGTCCACGGCCTTGCCTTGTACCGTCTTCATCTCGGCCACGATCTGGGCTTCGTTGTCGGTGAGGGTTTTGGCCAAGACCTTGAACTTGTCAGCCAGTTCCTTGTCTTCGGTCTGGTTGGCGAGTTCTTGCGCCCAGTACATGGCCAGATAGAACTGGCTGCCGCGGTTATCGAGCTCACCCGTCTTGGGTGACGGCGACTTGTTGTTGTCGAGCAGCTTGCCGGTGGCAGCGTCCAGCGTTTTGGCCAGCAGTTTGGCGCGGGCATTGCCCGTTTTGAAGCCGAGGTCTTCCAGCGACACAGCCAGTGCCAGGAATTCGCCGAGCGAATCCCAACGCAGGTGGTTTTCTTCGGTCAGCTGCTGTACGTGCTTCGGTGCCGAACCGCCGGCGCCGGTTTCGTACATGCCGCCGCCAGCCATCAGCGGGACGATCGATAGCATCTTGGCCGAAGTGCCCAGTTCCATGATCGGGAACAGGTCGGTCAGATAGTCACGCAGGATATTGTCGGTCACCGAGATGGTGTCCAGACCGCGGATAACGCGCTCCAGGGTATAACGCATGGCACGAACCTGCGACATGATCTGAATGTCCAGGCCTTTGGTGTCATGCTCCTTGAGATATTTTTCAACCTTCTTGATCAGTTCGGCTTCGTGCGGGCGATATGGGTCCAGCCAGAAGATGGCCGGGGTATTCGAATTGCGGGCACGGGTGACAGCCAGCTTGACCCAGTCGCGGATCGGTTCGTCCTTGACCTGACACATACGCCAGATGTCACCTTTTTCAACGTTCTGCGTTAGCAGGACTTCGCCGGTGTCAATATCAACGATATTGGCGATACCGTCTTCGGCGATTTCAAAGGTTTTATCGTGCGAGCCGTATTCTTCGGCTTTCTGCGCCATCAGACCCACGTTCGGTACAGTACCCATGGTCTTCGGATCGAAGTTGCCGTTGGTTTTACAGAAGTTGATCATCTCCTGATAGATACGGGCAAAGGTCGATTCCGGCATGACGCACTTGGCATCGTATTGTTTGCCATCGGCGCCCCACATTTTGCCGCCAGCGCGAATCATGGCCGGCATGGAGGCATCGACGATGATGTCGTTGGGCGAGTGGAAGTTGGTGATGCCTTTGGCCGAATCGACCATGGCCAGTTCCGGGCGATGCTCGTGACAGGCGTGCAGATCACGCACGATTTCGTCGCGCTTCGATTCGGGCAGGCTCTTGATCTTCTCGTACAGATCAACCATACCGTTGTTGACATTAATGCCCAACTCTTCGAACAGTTTGCCGTGCTTCTCGAAGGCTTCCTTGTAGTAGATCTTGACGCAGTGGCCGAAGACGATCGGGTGCGAGACCTTCATCATGGTCGCTTTCACATGCAGTGAGAACAGGATGCCGGCTTTACGGCAGTCTTCCATTTCCTGTTCGTAGAACTTGCACAACGCTTTTTTGCTCATGAACATCGAGTCGATGATTTCGCCGGCTTTGAGTGCGACTTTTTCTTTGAGAACAGTGGCTTTGCCGCCTTTGGCGATGAGCTCCATACGCACGTTGCGGGCCTTGTCCAGCGTCATCGACTTCTCGCCATGATAGAAATCACCTGCGTGCATATGCGACACATGCGATTGCGACCACTGGTTCCAGGTGCCCATCGAGTGCGGGTGTTTGCGGGCAAAGTTCTTCACGGCCTGCGGTGCGCGGCGATCCGAGTTACCTTCACGCAGTACTGGATTGACGGCTGAGCCCAGGCACTTGCCATAACGTTTGGCGATGTCTTTTTCTGCGTCGCTCGTAGGTGCTTCCGGGTAGTCGGGAACGGCGTAACCCTTGGCCTGAAGCTCTTTGACACAGGCTTTGAGCTGGGCGACGGAGGCGCTGATGTTCGGCAGCTTGATGATGTTGGTGTCCGGCTGCAGGGTCAGCTTGCCGAGCTCGGCCAGGTTGTCGGTGACCTTCTGGTCGTCTTTCAAGAATTCAGAAAACTCGGCGAGAACACGGGCAGAAACGGAGATGTCGCTCTTCACGATTTCGATACCGGCCGGATCGGTGAAGGTACGGATGATCGGCAGAAATGCACAAGTGGCGAGCAGCGGTGCTTCGTCCGTCAGCGTGTAGATAATCTTCGACTTCTTGTCAGCCATGGTGTCCCCTTGAAATTCAAGTAGTAGTTATAGAGGGCTCGTTGTGCGAGCCTTGACGTGCCGTCAGGTTAATCTGGCGAAGCTATGAGTATCCGCACGGGAGGACGGCACGTCAATGCTTGAACCCTTAAATCGCTCTTTTTTTAGGCCCTTTTTAGCCGCCAGAGCGACGTGATTTCCTTTGCCCTTGCTTTGTGCAGTGCATCACTCTGGTTGCGGGTTTTAGGGTGGCGTGGTCGAGTGTCCAGACGGTTGGTAACCACCAGACCGGCCGCGCTGATCCAGGCTAGTAATTCATCACGGCTGCGCAGGCCGAGGTGCTCGGCAATGTCGGATAGAATCAGCCAGGCTTCACCGTTGGAGGAAAGCCGTGCGGCAGCCCCAGCAAGAAAGCGACGCAGCATTCGGGAATCCGGGTCATAGACGGCGGCTTCGACGGGGGAGGTCGGTTGCGCCGGTAACCAAGGGGGATTACAAAGAATCAGGTCAGCCAGCTGCGGGGCATCGGCACCGGTCGGGAACAGGTCGGCGCGAACCAGCCTGACCTGATGACCGTAACCCAGACGTTGTACGTTTTCTGTGGCGCAGGCCAGGGCTCGGGGGTCAATGTCGGTGCCAATCACGCGGGGAATGCCCCGTTTGGCCAGCACGCAGCTCAGGACTCCGGAGCCGAGGCCGATATCGAAAGCCACGTTGCAGGGCTCGGGCAATGGGGCTTTGGCGACGAGATCCACATATTCGCCCCGCACCGGTGAAAACACGCCAAAGTGAGGATGAATAGCGGCATCGAGTGCCGGGACGTAAGCGCCTTTTTTCCGCCACTCGTAAGCGCTGACTAAAGCTAACAAGCCGCGCAGAGAGATGACGGCATCGCCGGTTGCCGGGTCGGCGGGACCCAGGGCGGCGGCACAAGCGTCGGCCACATCCTGACCACGCCGCAAAGGGAGTTGGTAATCGCTGGTCAGCGTTACCAACAGGCGGCCGAGTAGGGTTGCGCGACGGCCTTGGGCGGCTCGATGGCGCTCGAAAGCCTCTAGCGCGGTTTTAGCAGGCGGAGGGGCATTTCTCGCTGGTCGGTCAACGCGGCGGGTGAGTGCCTGCAGCAGGTGCCGGGCATTCGGATAGTCGCCACGCCAGAGAATGGCGGTGCCGGATTGCACCAGTTTATAGGCGGCATCGGCAGACAGAGTGTCGTCCGTGACGACGACATGATCAGGTGGCGGCAAGCCCGCTTCGGAAATCCAGCGGGCCTGATGGGGGTGGCCGTTGTCGAGCCAGTGTAGTGTGGGCATGGGTTGATGCGACATGCCGCATTGTAGCGACTTCCTCGCGGGTGATTCGACGCATTTGGAATTCATCGCGGTTCGGCGTAGCCTTCTGCCTTTCGGACAGGAACCATGGCACTTAAATCAACCGTATTCAAGGCAGATCTGCAGCTGGCAGATCTGGACCGACACCATTTTGGCGATTATGCGCTGACGATTGCGCAACACCCGTCGGAAACGATGGAACGGGTGATGGTCCGCCTGTTGGCCTTTGCATTGTATGCCTCGGAAGATCTGCGCTTTGGCCGGGGGCTGTCCAATGAAGAAGATGCCTCGTTGTGGGAAATCGACCCGGGCGGGGTGACGCGGTTATGGATCGATGTCGGTTTGCCGGATGAAACCCGGATCAAGAAAGCGTGTAGTCGGGCCGACCGGGTTGTGATGGTGAGCTATGGCGGCCGCACATCGGATTTGTGGTGGCAACAGCATGGAAATGCGCTCTCGCGCTACCGAAATCTCGCCGTGCTTCAGATCTCACCGGAGGATAGCGAAAAGCTGGTAGCGGTGGCCAACCGGACCATGAAACTTTCCTGGACAATTCAGGAAGGCATGCTGTATCTGGCCGAGGCTGCTGTCACACCGCGTGTACTGATGTCGTGGGCGATTTGATCTGTGTCAGCAAAGCCCTGGTTCCTGTATCTGCTGGAGTGCATCAACGGCACTTACTATGCCGGTATCACGACCGATGTCGCAGCGCGCTTCGCCGCACACCAGTCCGGTAAAGGCGCACGTTATACGCGGGCGAACCCGCCGGTACGTATCATCGGGCAGGTGGCTTATCCGGATCGTTCGATGGCATCAAAAGCGGAATGGCAATTGAAGCAGTTGCCACGTGAAGCAAAGCCGGGTTTCTTCAAGGACGCTGAATAGTTATACGCGTTATTCCATGTCGGCGCTGTCATTACCCTCGTTGGCCTGCTCGACCATGGGGGTCGGAAGTGCCTTGTTCGGCTTGACCCCCAGTTTCTTGAGCATTTCCGCCTGACGAATCAGGTTGCCGCGACCGGTGGACAGTTTACTGATGGCACCGTCGTAATCCTTCTGTGCCTGGGTCAGACGGTTGCCCAGGGACTCCATGTCTTCCACGAAGCCAGCCAGCTTGTCGTAAAGCTCGGCTCCGCGCTTGGCGATGTCCTGTGCGTTACGGTTCTGAGCTTCCTGCCGCCAGAGGCTGGCGACGGTGCGCACAACGAAGAGCAGGGTCGATGGACTGACCAGCAGCACATTTTTGTTCCAGGCGTCCATGAACAGGTCGCGGTCATGCGTCACAGCCAGCATGAATGCTGGTTCAATGGGGATGAACATGAGCACGAAATCGAGCGACTTCAGGCCATACAAATCCTGATAGTTCTTGTCCGAGAGGCCTTTGATGTGAGCGCGTACAGCATCGAGATGACGCTTGAGTGCGGCGTCACGATGTTTGTCGTCCTCAGCACTGGCATAGTCTTCGTAAGCCACGAGCGTGGCCTTGGCATCGATGACGAGATGACGGTCTTCGGGGAGGTGCAGCACAACATCCGGCTGGAGGCGTTTGCCATCGCCAGTGGTGTGACTTTCCTGGACATCAAACTCTTCGCCCTTCCTCAGACCGGCGGTTTCGAGCACTCGTTCCAGAATGAGTTCGCCCCAGTTTCCCTGGGTTTTATTCGAACCCTTGAGTGCGCGAGTGAGGTTGTTGGCTTCCTGGCTCACGGTACGGTTGAGTTCCATAAGCTGGCGGACCTGTTCGGCCAGCGCACTGCGGTCTTTGCCTTCCTGAACATAGACCTGTTCGACCTTGCCCTGAAACTCCTGTAGTCGGGTCTTCAAAGGTTCGAGCAGTTGGCCGAGACTTTGCTGGTTCTGTTCGCTGAAGCGTTTGGATTTTTCTTCCAGAATATCGGTCGCCAGATTCTTGAATTGGCTGCTCAGCTCTTCGCGAGCGTTTTGCAGTAAGGCAATCTTCTCGATATTTTGGTTGCGCTCCTGTGCGAGCTGCGTATTCAGCGTCGCGATCTGGGTATTCAGGATACCGAGTTGCTGTTCGGCTTCTTGCAGTCGACCTTCGACCAGTGGCAGACGCTCGGCACGCGTTTCGGCCGCGGTGGCTCGGGCGCGGGCGGAAAGCGCTCCGGCCAGATAGCCGGCAATGGCGGCGAAGATGACGGCAAGCGCGGCGACAATGGTGATTGGATCCATAAGTATTCCGAAGTGTGCGGTCGTTTTGTTGGTGTCGTTTTAACTCTGACAGGCTTCAATGGCCTCGGTCAATTCGAACCAGCGGAGTTCCAGCGTATCGAGTTCGCTCTGGAGTGCATGTAGTTGACGGCCGGTCTCGGTCAGTATTGCCGGATCGGTGGTTGCAGCCAGAGCAGTTTCCAGTGCAGTCTTCTCGGCCTGCAGCGCAGGGATCTTCTGATCGATTTTTTCCAGGTCGCGTTGCAGGGCTTTGAGTTCGCGGGGAGCCGGTTTGCCCTTGGGTGCGGGTGGCATGGTTTTGGCCGGTGATTTGGGTGCCGAGGTCGATTCACGTTGCCGGCGTGCTTCGTCGAGCAGGTACTGCTGGTAATCGTCGAGGTCGCCATCGAAGTCGGCGATACTGCCATTGGCCACGAGCCAGAAGCTGTCGCATACGGCACGCAGCAGGGCTCGGTCATGACTGACCAGCATGACTGTACCTTCAAACTCGTTCAACGCGACCGACAAGGCTTCGCGGGTGGCCAGATCCAGGTGGTTGGTCGGTTCGTCAAGCAACAGGAGGTTAGGGCGCTGCCAGACGATCATGGCGAGGACGAGGCGCGCCTTTTCGCCGCCACTCATGGTACCGACCGGCTGCATGACCTGATCACCTGTAAAGTTAAAGGTACCCAGATAGGTGCGCAGACTTTGCTGGCGGGTATCACGACCGGTCACGCCATTGGCCAGGGCGTCTTTGGCCAGGCGGATCATGTGTTCTATGGGTGAGCTGTCGGCCGAGAGGACATCGAGTTCCTGCTGGGCGAAATAGCCGATGGTCAGGCCGCGACCTTCGGTGACGGTGCCGCCCTGAACCATCAAGTCCTTGGCGACGGTTTTGACGACGGTGGACTTACCCTGACCATTTGCACCCAAAATGCCGATACGTTGGCCGGCCAGCACCGAACGGTTGGCGTGTTGCACGATGATCGTCGGCGGAGTATCCGGTGCCGCATCAACCGGCGGCGGATAACCGAAAGACGCATCTTCCATGGCAAGCATGGGGTTGGGTAGGGCGCCTGGTTCTTCGAAGGCAAAACTGAATTCGGCGTCGGCCAGCACGGGCGCGATTTTTTCCATGCGCTCCAGAGCCTTGACGCGGCTTTGTGCCTGTTTCGCTTTACTGGCTTTGGCCTTGAACCGGTTGATGAAGGATTGCAGGTGCGCGATCTTATCCTGCTGCTTGGCGAATGATGCTTGTTGAATGGCAAGCTGTTCGGCACGCAGATCCTCAAAGGCGCTGTAATTACCGCCGTAGCGGACGAGTCTGCCGTGATCGATATGGATCGTGACGTTGGTGATGGCGTCGAGAAACTCGCGGTCGTGGCTAATAACGATGAGCGTACCGGGATAACGCTTTAGCCACGCTTCCAGCCAGACCAGCGCATCCAGATCCAGGTGGTTGGTCGGTTCGTCGAGCAGTAGCAGGTCGGACGGACACATGAGCGCACGCGCCAGTTGCAGACGCATCCGCCAGCCGCCAGAGAAACTGTTGACCGGCTGGTCGAGTTCGTGGGTTTTAAAACCAAGACCCAGAATCAGTGCCTGGGCACGTGCCTCGGCATCATGGGCACCAACATCGTTCAGGTGCATGTAGGCGTAGGCCATGCGTTCGCCGTCGCCGCTGGCCTCAGCGGCAGCGACTTCGGCTTCGGCCTCGACCAACCGTGTATCGCCTTCGATTACAAAACGCGTGGCGCTGTCGTCGGTTTCCGGCATATCCTGTGCAACCTGCGCCATGCGCCATTGTGCGGGAATGACAAAGTCGCCACGGTCTTCGTGTAGTGTGCCGTTGAGTAATGCAAACAGCGTGGATTTGCCGGCGCCATTGCGGCCAACAAGACCGACGCGTTCACCGGGATTGATGACGCAGGAGGCGTCATCGAGCAGCACCCGTGCGCCACGGCGCAGGGTAATGTTTTTTAGTGTGATCATGCGGTGAGTGGTCTTGCCTTAGCGGCAGATAAATGTGGCACGACACTGTAGTGGACAGCTCAGGCAATCGGCGGTACAGAATTTGTCACCGCGTAGTTCGGCGTTGCGTCCGCGCTTCTGGCAATAGACTTCGGCATCTTCTTTCACATCTTCAACGCCCTGGCGGCCACTGGGAAAAGTAAAGGTAATGCTGTCATCTGTTTGGGCCGTAACTTTCGGGCCGGCGCAGGCAGCCAGCGTCAGGGCGAGCAGCAATACGGTCAGTAGGGAGCAGCGAAGACGTTGCATAGGGAGCGAACTCAAAGAGCGGAGAAGGTCGTAATTTTAGGGTATAAACGCCGTGGCGACCGTTTGGAGCGCTTGTTCGTTGCAGTGATTTAACGCACCAGACGTTCAAGGCGTGTGAGATAAAGCGCAATACCAAAGACGAGACTGACGCAGAGCATCAGCCCGCACACCATCCCGGACCAGCCGAAGTGCGACCAAAGCGGGCCGGAGGTGCTGCCCAGAAAGCTGCTGCCTAGGTAATAACTGGACAGGTAGAGCGCTGAAACCAGTCCGCGGCGCTCTCCTGCCCGGAAGCCGACCCAACCGCTGGCAATAGCGTGTGTGGCGAAGTAGCCAAACGTAAACAGGGCTAATCCGGCGATGATGACGCTCAGATGGCTGTTGAGGGTAGCAAGAACACCAACTGCCATAGTGCCGATCATGCTGCGCATGATCAGACTGCGGCCGTAACGGTCAGCCAGATGGCCGGCCAGCGCTGATGAGGCGCTGCCTACGGCGTACAGCAGAAAAATTGCGCCGATAGCGGCGGGCCCCAGATTGTAGGGTGGTGCGCTGAGCCGGAAGCCCAGGTAATTGTAAATGCTGACGAAGGCGCCCATGATCAGGAATGCCGTAGCGAATAGCCAGGGTAATCCGGGGTCTTTGTAGATACGGACAATATCCTGCCAGAGAATGCGGGGTCCCATTGAACGGGATTGGAAATGTCGAGCCGGTGGTAGCAGACGCCAGAAGAGCAGCGTGCAGATGACACCGGTCAGGGCAAGTGCGGCCAGGCCATAATGCCAACTGCTGTATTGTGTGACCAACGCTGACAGAAAGCGACCGAACATGCCGCCCAGCGCATTACCCGCAATGTACATGCCCATCACCCGGCCACGCGCTGCTGGGGCAATTTCTTCCCCCAGATAGGCCATGGCGGCGGCTGGCAGGGCGGCGATGCAGGCGCCGACACCGGCACGCGAGAGCACCAGTGACTCATAATCCGGTGCCAGCGCCGACAACCAGGCAAACAGCGTTGCTCCGAGCAGCGCCGCCTTCATCAGCGGCGCCCGTCCGAAACGATCAGAGAGCAGGCTGAGCGGAATCAGCAGTACAGAAAGCGTCAGCGTGCCGGCTGAGACGGTGAGGCTGGCCATGGTCGGCGAAATACCAAACGCTTCGGTGAATTGCGGCAGAATCGGCTGCGTGCCATAGAGCAGGGTAAAGCAGGCAAAACCACCCAGAATCAACGCCCAGTTAGCGCGACGAAAGGCTTCTGTGCCGGGTTGGAGTTCGGTGCGTTCGCTCATGACGAATGATCGGCAGGCCAGTGGATATTGTCGGGCCATGGGTTCTGACCGGTTTGCAACCAGATCAGACTTTGCGGCCAGAGCGTGTTGCGAAAACGGTCGTGAAAGAAACCAAAATGTCCCAGTTTCGGCAAGCCGTAGCGCCGCGGGTGAATTCGGACAAACCGTCGATCACATTGACGGAAATAGTGGAGTAGGCGTTGTGTTGCAGGGCGTGTCGCGAAAGGGTCATTCGTATCGGCGACCGCCAGAATCTCTGCATGCAGCGCGCCCATGCGCGCTTCGAGTTCGGATTCGGTTGCTGGCGGTTGGGCGTGATTCAGTCGGTGATAACGCCGATGGAAACTGGGGTGAAACCGGGTTGCCCATTCCATGGCGACGCCGGATGGGAGATCCTCCAGCCAGCCAAGGCGCTTACCGGGAAAATAACCAAAGATCCTGGTCAGTACGGGCATAATCAAATGCCAGTTCAGCCACATCGGTAGTCTGACGAGTGGGCGGTAATCCTGCCAGTACGCGTATTGGCAACCGACAAAAAAAGCCCGTTGGATGCATCTGGCGCTCGGTGCCAGGCCAAGTGCAAAGCCACCGATACTGTGGCAAACCGCCATCATGGGCAGTTCGGGCGCCTGTTGGTGCAGCGTCTGTATCGCCGCGTCGCAGTCGAGCGCGCCCCAGTCGTGTTTAGTGGCGCGTAAATTGCGCAGCGAGGCGGGTCGGGAAGCACCAATACCCCGGTAGTCGTACGTCAGCACCAGAAAACCATGACAGGCCAGATAGGCGGCATATCGGCTGTAATAGCGGGCCGCAACGCCGGTTGCTGCGTTGATGAGCAGCGTCGTATGGGGAGGCGTTTCTGATGGGCGCCAAAGCTGTCCGTGCAGGGTAAATCCGTCAGCCGCTTCGAAGGCACAGAGAACGCCCTGAACCCGGCGGTCGGTCGTTGTTGCAGGTGAACCATCAGACATGATGACAGGATAACATTCGCCTATGTCTTTATCACCACAAACCACGTCATCGCTCAGCCGATTGTTTCCGTTACTCTTTGTGTTTTTGTGGAGTACCGGCTTTATTGGTGCCAAATATGGGCTGCCGTACGCTGAACCTCTGACCTTCCTGTTGTTGCGTTACTCGGCGTTGGTCGTATTACTGGCACTACTGGCATTGGCTGGTCGAGCGCGCTGGCCAGCGGAGGCACGGCAATGGCTGCATCTTGGCGCGGCGGGTTTGCTCATTCACGCCTTGTATCTGGGCGGTGTTTTTGTCGCGATCAGTCAGGGGTTGCCCGCAGGAGTAGTCAGTCTACTGGTCGGACTGCAGCCGTTACTGACTGCAGTCTTTGCCGGTGTCATCGTGGGGGAACGGGTCAGCGGGCGCCAGTGGCTTGGCTTGAGCCTGGGTTTGACCGGGGCGATACTGATCCTGTCTGGGCGTCTGAGTGGCGGTTTTGGTTGGGCAGGCGTGTTGCCGGCCCTGCTTGCTTTGCTGGGTATTACATTCGGGACCTTGTACCAAAAGCGCTTCTGTCCACATTTTGACTGGCGCTCAGGCGCCACTATTCAGTTTGGTGCAGCCTGGCTGGTCACGTTGCCGTTGGCGTTTTTAAATGAGACTTTGCAGGTTCAATGGACCGGCGAGTTTGTGTTTGCGTTAGGCTGGCTGGTACTGGTGCTGTCGGTGGGCGCGATTGGGTTACTGAACCATCTGATTCGAGCGGGCACTTCAGTCAACGTTGCAAGCCTGTTTTATCTGGTGCCGCCTTCGACGGCAATAATTGCCTGGCTCATATTCGGGGAGACGCTGACCTGGGTGCAACTGGCCGGTCTGGCCGTAGCCGTGGTCGGCGTGGCGTTGGTCCGCCGCTAGATCTTTGTGCGCATGGTCAGGGCACCGACCGCAAAGACGAGCCAGGCGCTGATCATGCATAGACCACCCAGCGGTGTTAACCAGGTTGCAGGTGTGCTTTGTGTGAGTGCCAGTAGATAGAGATTGCCGGCAAACAGCATGATGCCTGGCAATAGTAGTGCGGCAGCAGCCCGCCACCAGCGGTTGTCGGGCCGGATCAACAGTGCGATGCCGATGAGCAGAAGCCCAGGTGCGTTTGCCTGGTGCATCTGCAGGGCGGTGGTGAAGCGGTATGATCGCACAGGGTCTTGCATGATCCCGGGCAGGGCGTGGCTGGCGAGTGCTGCCAGCAGAATCGCAGTTGCAGTAAGTAAACCGCCGAAAAAGAGCGGCCAGCGTGCAGATGTCGTCATACGCGATAAATCCAAAAAAATGCGATTTGCATGAAATAGAACGTCGAAGAGGCATAGAATAATCTGCATCTCAACAAAGCTCCAGGGAGCGAAAGATGCCCGGATTTGATTTTGATGACCTATTTGCTACCCAACGTGCCATGATGAATGCGCTGGTGTCCGTCGGCAATACGGCATTGGCTTCCGCTGAGCGCATGGCTGCATTGCATTTGCATGCAGTACGCGAAGCGATGGAGGATTTTTCCGAAGGTACGCAACGGATGATGGCCATTCAGAATCCGCGAGAAGCAGTCGATTTGCATCATGCGTTGTCAACGCCGCAGGTTGAAAAAGGTGTGCGCTATTCGCGCAGCTTGGCCGAGATTTCCACGGTCGCTCAGGAAGATGCGGTTCGGCTCATTGAAGCCCAATATATTGGGTTTACGGAGACGATGACTGCGTTGGCCAATCAAATTGCCAAGTCAACGCCTGGTGGATCCGAAGTGGCCGTGGCGGCGATCCGATCAACAATGCGTTCCGCCAACGAAGCCTTTGGCCGCTTTAATGAGGCCGTGACGCGTTTTACCGAGGTGAGCGAGGATAGTGTCTCGATGATGGGAAATGCGACAGTCAAGGCAGCGACAGGTAAAGCGACCGCACCCAAGCGGTCAGTACGACGTCCCTAACGTGGACGACCTAACAAAAACCGGGCCCAGCAGGCCCGGTTTTTGTTGGGGGGTAACCGATCTAGTCCGTCAGGCCGGCAAAGAGTGCCGTGCTCAGGTAACGTTCTCCGAAAGACGGAATTACCACGGCGATCAGTTTGTCAGCGTTTTCCGGGCGTTTGGCGACTTCAAGCGCTGCCCACAGAGCTGCGCCCGACGAAATGCCGACAAGCAGACCTTCTTCTTTGGCGGCACGTTGCGCGGTGGCGAAGGCATCATCATTTTTGACACGGATCACTTCATCAATGATGCTGGTGTTCAGCACATCGGGCACAAAACCCGCGCCGATCCCCTGTATCGGGTGCGGACCTTTCTGGCCGCCCGAGAGTACGGGTGACGCATCCGGTTCGACGGCGATCGCTTTGAAACCGGGCTTCCGCGCTTTGAGCACTTCGGCGATGCCAGTGATGGTGCCGCCGGTACCGACACCGGCGACGACGATGTCGATTTGACCATCGGTGTCGCGCCACAATTCTTCAGCCGTGGTGTTGCGGTGGATTTCCGGGTTGGCTGGGTTCTTGAATTGCTGTGGCATGAAGTAGTTTGAATTGGCGGCGACCAGTTCCTCGGCTTTTTTGATGGCGCCGCCCATACCTTCCGGACCCGGCGTCAGAATCAGCTCGGCGCCATAGGCACGGAGCAGGGCACGGCGCTCCTTCGACATGGTTTCCGGCATGGTCAGCACCAGTTTGTACCCACGGGCGGCACAGACAAAGGCCAGGGCGATGCCGGTGTTCCCGCTGGTCGGTTCGACGATTACGGTGTCGGATTTGATCAGGCCCGCTTTTTCGGCAGCGTCAACCATGGCCACGCCAATACGATCCTTGACGCTATGCGACGGGTTGAAATATTCCAGTTTGGCGACGACGGTTGCCTTGGCGCCGTCGGTAAGGCGATTGATGCGGACGAGCGGCGTGTTGCCGATCAGGGCAGTAATATCATTGGCGATACGCATGGGTAACCTCGAACCTGTCAGTAAATGCAATGTCCCGATTATCCGCAAAGAGTCGTTCACGGCCTAGACCCTGGCTAGATCAGTTATGAATAAGCTTATACCGCACTCAACGGTATAATTGCGCAAACTGTTTAAGACGTTGGAGTCGGACTCATGTGCGGTATTGTCGCTGCGGTAGGGCATAAGAACATCGTCGGTATTTTGCTGGAAGGCCTGCGTAAGCTCGAGTACCGGGGTTATGACTCCGCCGGCGTCGCTGTCCTCAACGGCCATGGTCTCGTCCGCGTCCGCTCCGCCGGTCGTGTCGCCGATCTGACCGCTGAGACCGAGAAACAACACCTCACCGGTGAAACCGGCATCGCCCACACCCGCTGGGCGACCCATGGCGCCCCCTGCGAGC
>JBLIZO010000024.1:0-6938 GCA_048859965.1 Fluviibacter sp. | reverse complement strand
CACGACCATCGAAATCAACCTGCTCGAGATGAACGACATCGAACCACTGCCGAGCCCTGTCAACGCTGACAAAAACTTTAATCTGATCTAACTTGATTCCCACCACCAGGCACGCGCAGGAAGATGCCAATGACTTGTAGTCGACACTTATAGTCGACAAAAGGCATCCATCTTTAATTGACGCTCAAATTCGCGAATCCAGCTTTAAAATTCTTTTGATTCAACGAGTTGCGATGGTGCCCAGGAAGGGACTCGAACCCCCACGTATTTCTACGCCAGAACCTAAATCTGGTGCGTCTACCAATTTCGCCACCTGGGCAGCAGCTATGTGAGCGCGAATTCTAACAGATTGAAGCCGACTGGATGACGGCTATACTCCCACCATGTCTCTGCATGCCACGTCCACCGCGACAGATCACTACGAAAACTTTCCCGTAGCCTCACTGCTTTTACCGCAACACCTGCGCGCGCCGGTAGCGGCCATTTATCGTTTTGCCCGCAGTGCCGACGACATTGCCGACGAGGGTGACACCAGCCCGGAGGAACGCCTCGCGCATCTGCAAGCCTACGACCTTGCGCTTAAAGAGATTGCGACAGGGCGGCCGGTCGAGCCCGCGCTGGCGCCGATTTTCGAACCCCTGCGCGAAGTGCACCAACACATGGGGCTACCGCTGGCGCCCTGCCACGCCCTGCTCGCCGCGTTCATGCAGGACGTGCACCAATCGCGTTATGCAAGCTATGCCGAGCTTCTGGATTATTGCGCCCGTTCGGCGAACCCTGTCGGGCAGTTGATGTTGTTCCTGTTTCAAGCCGATACCCCGCACAACCGCACCATGGCCAACGCCATCTGCACGGCGCTGCAACTTACGAACCACTGGCAGGACATCGCGCTGGATGCCGCTAAAGGCGCCGACGGTCGCATCTATCTGCCGCAGGACGAACTGACGCTCTGGGGTTACCGTGATGCGGATATTCTCAGCGGTCACTGCGTACGCAAGAACCCTGAACGCTGGGCAGCCTTCATGGCCTTTCAAACCCAACGCGTGATGGCACTCTTCGAAGCCGGGCGCGCTTTGCCGAAGGTGCTGGGCAGCCAATCGTGGCGCATCGGCCAGGAATTACGGTTTACGGTGGCCGGTGGCCGACGGATTCTGCAGAAAATCGATGCGGAGCACGGTAACGTTTTTGATCGCCGCCCCACCCTGAGCTGGCACGATTGGCTGCGGTTACTGGTCGCGGCCTAGTACAATTGCGCGCATGAACGTTCACGATTACTGCCAGCAGAAGGTGGCCGAAAGCGGCTCCTCGTTCTATGTCGCCTTTCTGTTTCTGCCTGCAGAGAAGCGTCAGGCGATCCATGCCCTCTATGCCTTCTGCCGCGAGGTGGATGATGTCGTGGATGAGTGCGAAGACCCGGCAGTCGCAGTAGCCAAGCTGAGCTGGTGGCGCCAGGAAGTCGCGTTGCTGGAATCTGAACCAGGACAACCCCAGCCTACGCACCCAGTCATGATCGCGCTCAAAGACGTACGAACGCGCTTCGATCTGCCGCTGGAATATTTCAATGAGATCATCGACGGCATGGCGATGGATCTGGAATACAGCCGTTATCCGGATTTCAAGTCGTTATCGCTCTACTGCTACCGCGTGGCGGGCGTGGTCGGGCTGCTCTCAGCCGAGATATTCGGCGTGACCGATCGCAAAACCCTGCGCTACGCAACAGAGCTTGGCACAGCGTTGCAACTGACCAATATCATCCGTGACGTTGGCGAAGACGCGCGCCGTGGCCGGATCTATATTCCAGTCGATGAACTACAGCGTTTCAACGTACCCGCCGCCGACATTATGAATGGGCGCGAGACGCCAGAGTTCAAGGCACTGATGGCCTTTGAAGCCGAACGTGCGCAAAACTATTACATCTCGGCACTCGATATCCTGCCGGCCGCCGATCGCTCCGCACAACGACCGGGGCTGATCATGGCGGCGGTATACCGTACGCTGCTCGACGAAATTACGAACGATGATTTCCAGGTATTGAAGCAGAAGACGGCGTTGCCGCCGCTACGCAAACTCTGGATCGCCCTGAAAACCTGGTTCAAGTACTAATGACGCTGCCCGGTGATTCACGCCCATCCGTGGCGATCATCGGCGCCGGCTGGGCCGGGCTGGCCTGTGCGCTGCGGCTGGCAAGCAAGGGTTTTAAACCGGTGGTACTGGAATCCGCGCCCGAACCCGGCGGCCGTGCGCGACGCGCGCACATACAACATCAATGGCGAGATAACGGCCAGCATCTGATGCTGGCGGGGTGTACGGCGCTGACACAACTGTTTGACGAGATCGGCATCACGCTGCCGCGTGTGTCGTTCGCCTATACCGATGGCCGCCGTACGCTGTCGCTGGCTGGCAGGCCGGGCCAGACCGGTTTGTTATGGGCCTTGCTGCGCGCGCACGGTTTCTCCTGGCGCGAACGACTGGCGCTGATGCGCGCCCTGTTCATCCTGCGACGATGCGGCTGGTGCGCACCAGTCAAGCAGACGGTAATGCAATGGCTGCAGGCACAACGACAACCCACCGCCTTGATTGAACGCTTCTGGACGCCGCTGGCGCTGGCAATTCTGAACACCCCCATTGAACAAGCCGCTATGCGTCGGCTGGCGCCGGTGCTGCGCGATACGCTGGGCGCAGGCGGTGACGCACTCGCGATGCTGCAACCGCCGACCGATCTGAGCACCAGTATCATTTCACCCTGGGTGAACCGTATCGAGTTCGCCGGTGGGCGTGTGCTGTGTGGCCAACGCGTATCGGCCGTTGAACGGTCGGCTCAAGGCAGATTGACCGTGCGGACGCGGCTCGCCGAGAGTCAACACGATGCGTGCCATACGTTCGACCAGGTCGTGCTGGCTGTCCCCCCTTGGGCATTGCCGCATATGGCACTGCCTGTCGATACGACACCATTGACCGACGATTTTGGGGCGCAACCCATTGCGACGGTGTATCTGGGATTTGACGCGGATGTCCGGTTACCAACGCCGCTGGTGCAACTGACCGGCCCGACCGACGGCGACGCACGCATCTGGGCAATGGACCGGGCGCATTGCGGCGAACCGGGCGTCATTGCGCTGTCGCTCTCGGCGGAAGGCCCGTGGCTGGCGCTGAACACCGATGCGTTGGTGGCCTGCTGCATCCGAAATCTGCAGACGGTGGTCGGCCCACAGGTCTGTCGCTGGCATCGGGTCGTGAACGTTCGCCGGGCAACCCCTGATGCAACGCCGAACGCCTGTCTGCCCCCTGAGAAGCGCCAACCTATGCCGGGTCTCTGGCTGTGCGGCGACTGGACACACCCGGAATACCCCGCCACGTTGGAGGCCGCCGTACAGACAGGTTTTGCTGTGGCGGAAAAAATCATTAGAATATTTTCACTATGACGATTTGGGCGATTGGCGATATTCAGGGCTGTTATGACTCATTCAGACAGTTGCTGGATCAGTGTCGCTTCGATCCGGCCAACGACCAGCTCTGGCTGGTCGGCGATCTGGTCAACCGCGGCCCGAAATCACTGGAAACGTTGCGCTTCGTGCGGTCGCTCGGTCAATCCGCCGTCACGGTACTGGGCAACCATGACCTCTATCTGTTGATGGTCGCCGTTGGCGCCGTGCCCCGCCGTGGCAAAGACGATACGCTCGACCCGATTTTCGCGGCGCCCGATGTGATTGAACTGCTCGACTGGCTGAAAGAACAACCGTTGGCACATTCGGCGGTACTCGGTGGTACGCGTCATGTCATGGTCCATGCCGGCCTGCTCCCCGGCTGGACGGCGGATGACGCTATTGAACTCAGCAATGAAGTCTCGGCACGCCTGAAAGGCCCCGGCTTTGTCGATTTTCTCAAATCGCTGTGGGGTGATACGCCGCTTGCCTGGAAAAAGAAGCTGTCGGCCGATGACCGAGCCCGCGTCGTCGTCAACGCGATGACACGTATGCGCTTTTGCTCCAAGCGCGGCGAGATGGATCTGAAGGCCAAAGGAAAACCGGAAAACGCGCCGGACGGCCATATACCCTGGTTCGAAGCGCCCAACCGAAAAACCCTCAAAGATGTGCTGGTCGTCGGCCACTGGTCGGCGCTGGGGCTCAAAATGACGCCAAATCTGGTCGCCCTGGACTCCGGTTGCCTGTGGGGCGGCAACCTGACGGCGGTGAGCCTGCCGGAACGCCGGGTCGAGCAGATCGCGTGCGTATCCTGCCGTGCCGTCGAATAGTTTGACCCAGCGCAATAATCACCGGGTTTTCCAGCGCAGCTTGTCTGAATCGCCCCCGAAATCGGCGTAGAATCGTTAGTGCATTGCACCATTCGCTTGTCATGCAGACAGAGCGACGTTTGTCTTTTTGCCGGTTGAGGTTTTGCCATGAGTGAAGAACATTATTTAAAACCCCTCTTTGAGCCTGAAAGCATTGCCGTTTTCGGGGCCAGCGACCGGGAGAATTCGGTTGGTCAGGTGTTGTTCCGCAACTTGCTGCAGGCCGGTTTCGGTGGGCGTCTCTTCCCGATCAATCCGAAGCACGAGCAGGTACAGGGCAAGGAGACTTTCAAGTCGCTGCATGATGTGCCCGGTCGCGTCGATCTGGCGATCATCTGTACCCCCGCCATGTCCGTGCCCGGCATCATCGAGCAATGCGGTGAGCGCGGCGTACGCTTCGCGCTGATCGTCAGCAGCGGCTTCGCTGAGCGGGGCCATGCCGGCGCGGCACTGGAGCGCAAAGTGCTTGAGATCGCCCGCAGCTACAGTGTGCGTATCCTGGGCCCGAACAGCCTGGGCATCATGCGCCCACCCAGCAAACTGAATGCCACGTTTACGCAGGAACGCGCTCACGAAGGCAAGATGGCCTTGATTTCACAATCCGGCGCCATCTGCTCGGCAATTCTGGACTGGGCACTCCCCAACAAGGTAGGCTTCTCGTCGGTGGTGTCGCTGGGCCGCTCCAGCGATATCGACTTCGGCGAAATTCTTGACTACCTGGTGCATGACCCGCGCACCTATTACATCCTGCTCTATGTGGAAGGCATCCAGAATGCACGCCAGTTTCTGTCGGCACTGCGTTCGGCTGCCCGCATCAAGCCGATTCTGCTCTACAAGAGCGGCCGTTTTGCCTCGGGCACCGCAGCCGCACTGACCCACAGCGGTATTCGCAGCGGCTCCGATGCCGTGTTCGACATGGCGGTGCGCCGCGCCGGGGTTGTCCGCGTCAACAGCATCATCCAGTTGATTGAGGGCGCCAAGGCCCTGCATGATCGCCTGCAACCGAAGGGCAAGCGTCTGCTGCTCATCACCAACGGCGGTGGCCCGGGCGCCATTGCAGCTGACCGCGCCAGTGAAGTGGGCATCCCGTTGGCCGATCTGTCTGACGAGACCATGCAGAAGCTCAACAATGTCATGCCGACCACCTGGTCACACGCCAACCCAGTCGATATCGGCGGTGACGCCACCCCAGAGCGCTATCGCGATGCCGTCACGCTGACGGCAGCCGACGACAATGTGGACGGTCTGCTGGTGATTCTCACCCCGCAGGCCATGACGAATCCGCTGGGTGTTGCCGAAGCGCTGGTCGCTCTGGCGAAGGATCTGCCCAAACCGTTGATCGCCTGCTGGATGGGTGAAGAGCATACACGCGAAGCCCGCGAATACCTGTCGCAACACAATATCCCGGTATTCCGTATGCCGGAATCAGCGGTTGACCTGTTTTCCAACATGTCCACCTTCTACGAGAACCAGCGCCTGCTGTTGCAAACGCCGGCGGCCAAGTCACAGGACAATGAGCTGCGCATCGAAGGCGCCCGTATGCTCATCGAGGCGGTCCTGGCCGAGAAACGCAAGACGCTGTCGGAAATGGAATCAAAATCGGTGCTGCGCGCCTTCAAAATTCCGGTCGCGCAAACCATGGTGGCACACAGCGTGGCCGACGCGCTGATGTACGCCGAGCAACTCGGTTTCCCGATTGCGATGAAGGTTGATTCGCCGGATATTCTGCGCAAGACTGATGCCGGTGGTGTACGTCTGAACATTCAACATGCTTTCGCGTTGCGTAACGCCTATCACGACATTATCGATACGGTGAAACGCAAGCACCCGAACGCACGCATCAGCGGCGTATCGATCGAACCCTTTGTATCGCGCAGTAATGCACGCGAGGTGCGTGTGGGCGTATTCCGTGACCGCACCTTCGGGCCCGTCATCACCTTTGGCAGCGGCGGTAACGAAGCCGATCTGTACCCGGATCGTGGCATGGCGCTGCCACCGCTCAACCAGGTGCTGGCCGAAAGCCTCGTGCAATCGACACGCACCTTCAACCTCTTGAAAGCGCACGGCCCGGTTCCGGAAGCGAATATCAACGCCATTTATCAGCTCCTGCTGCATATCTCCGACCTGGTCAGCGAGATTCCGCAGATCGTTGAACTCGACATCAATCCCCTGATCGTCGATGAAGAAGGGGTTATTGCCGCCGATGCGCGGATCGTCATCGACTACGCGCCGACCACGGTGGATCGTTATGCACATATGGCGATTCACCCCTACCCCAATCACCTGATTGAAGAGTGGCTGTTACCCGATGGCGGCACAGTGACCATCCGTCCGGTGCGCCCGGAAGATGCCGAGATGGAAAAGGCGTTCTTCGACAATCTATCGGACGAAAGCCGTTATTTCCGCTTCATGGATACCATCCGTGAACTGTCCAAACCGCAACTCGTTCGCTTTACGCAGATCGACTATGACCGCGACATGGCATTTGTGGCGGTCCAGATCGGCGAAGATGGCCAACCCGTACAGCTGGGCGTGTCTCGCTATGTGGCAAACCCGGACGGCGAAACCGTGGAATTTGCGCTGACGGTCGCCGATAGCTGGCAGAAGCGCGGTCTGGGCCGCAAGCTGATGCAGGTTCTCATCGATT
>JBLIZO010000023.1:0-41947 GCA_048859965.1 Fluviibacter sp. | reverse complement strand
TTTTTCCCCACACGACGTTCTTCCGATCTCCCTGCGTTTTGACAGCCCCGCTGCACCCAACAAAAAAGACCCTGCGGGTTCTTTTTTGTTGGGTAGTAAGCCAGCATTACGATGCACACGCCTCAGGCCAATATCTCGGCAATGTCATCGGCGAGTTTGATCTCGCGCTGAAAGTCACGCCACTCGATTCCCAGCGCATCACGCGCCGAGACCATCCCGATCGGTCTTCCCTGCTGCAAGACGGGCACATGCCGAAAGGCATGCTGATGCATGAGATGCAGCGCATGTGACAGAGGCTTGTCACCTTCCATACCGAGTACATCGCAGGTCATCACATCGGCCAGTGGCGTAATTGCCGGATCTTTGCCTGCGGCGACGACCCGGTTGAGCAGATCTCGCTCGGTGAAAATACCTGCCAATTGCCCGTCATGTTCAATGACAACGGAACCAACGCCCTTTTCACGCATAGCGACAGCCGCTTCATAAACTGTCATTGACGGCAACCCAACCACCAATGGGCGTTGGCTGACAATAGATTGCAATGTACGGGTAGGCATCACCATGCTCCTCAATATTGGGTGCATTCATCATCCGCGCATTGTGTCGACGGTGACAAGCTGCAATGCAGCAAGCATCCCAATCAGATTACCAACCTTTGTGCAGCACCTTCTCAGTCCAGAGCAGTGCAGAGAGCGTTTTAGCATCGGTCAAGCGCCCTGCCCGCATTTCCTCGAAGGCCTCATCCAGGCTCAGCGTCACAACCTCCAGAAACTCACCCTCGTCCAATGCATTGGCGCCAAGTGCGGTGAGTTCCTGCGCCAGATAGACCTCGATACGCTCGTCGGCGTAGCCGATGGTAGGGTGTATGGTACCCAGATGACGCCAGGACGCCGCTTCATAGCCGGTTTCTTCGCGCAGCTCGCGCTGAGCGGTGAGCAGCGTGTCTTCATCCGGTTCGATCTTGCCCGCAGGCAGTTCCAGCATGACGCGCCCAACCGGGTAGCGGTACTGGCGTTCGAAGACGATGCGACCATCGTCCAGCAGGGGAATCATAACGACGGCGCCCGGGTGGGTGACGTATTCGCGAATGCCTTCGCTACCATCGGGCAGGCGCACACGGTCACGCCGAACATCAAGCAGACGGCCTTTCCAGATTTGTTCGCTTTCGATGCAGGTTTCAACAAGGTGCATGTCGTCTTGATCCGGTGTCATGGCTCGAATTCTCAATGAGGGTCTACCAACTAAAACGCCCCGGGATAACCGGGGCGTTCTAATGTGCGTCACATCACACCGGCATTACAGTGAACGCAACAGCGAAAAGGCGCACAGCGACATAATCGTCTGAGGGAACAGGCCAAACAAGGCAATAGCCAATCCGTTGATCGAGAGCAGAACGCGCATGTCGGTTGTGGCGACCAGCGGCGTTTCATCGACCGGCTCGTCAAAGTACATCACCTTAACGATACGCAGGTAATAGAAAGCACCGATCAATGACATCAGCACAGCGTAAATGGCGAGACCGATCTGACCCGAGGCGACGACTGCCTGCAGAATCGAAAACTTGGCGAAGAAACCGATGAAGAACGGCACACCGGCCATGGAGAACATGATCATCATCATCACAGCGGCAAACCACGGGCTGCGTTTGTTCAGGCCCTTGAAGTCGTCAATGCGGTCCGCTTCGAAGCCGGCGCGCGACAGCAGGATGATGACCCCGAAGGCGGCGACGCTCATCATCACATAGGCGATGACATAGAACATCGAAGAGCTGTAGGCATTCAAGGCAAAACGGGCGTCACCGCCGACAACGCCGACGACGATGCCCAACAATACAAAGCCCATGTGCGAGATCGTCGAATAGGCCAGCATACGCTTGATGTTGGTCTGAGCGATGGCGGCCAGATTACCGATCGCCAGCGACAGTACCGCCAGAATGAGCAACATGCCCTGCCAATCCGGCGCCAGCAGCAACAGGCCGGAAACCAGCAGGCGCATCGTGATGGCGAATGCGGCCAGTTTCGGCGCGCCGCCGATCAGCATGGTGACGGCCGTCGGCGAACCTTGGTACACATCGGGCACCCACATATGGAATGGGACCACACCCAGCTTAAAGGCGATACCCGAGACCAGGAAGACCAGGCCAAAGATCAGAATCGTCGGATTCGAGGCATTGGCAACCAGCGCGTCGGAAATTTCCGGAATGCTCAGCGTACCGGTGGCACCATACACCATCGACATACCGTAGAGCAGCAGACCCGAGGCGAGCGCACCAAGGATGAAATACTTCATGGCGGCTTCGGTCGAGGCCACGCTGTCGCGATTCATGGCAACCAGTGCATAAACCGACAACGACAGCAGTTCGATGCCCAGGTAGATCGTCAGCAGGTGGTTGGCCGAGATCATGACCATCATGCCCAAGGTAGCGAACAGCACCAGCAGGTAGAACTCGCCACGGCGCAGATCCGGACGCTGAAGTACATACGGGCGTGCATAGAACAGGGTCACGATGACGGTCAGATACAGTACCAGCTTGAGCAGATCGCCCATCAGGTCATCGACATACAAGCCATTAAAGGCGTAGACCACTTCGCCGGTACTGGTAAAGAGCGTGAGTACGGCAGCACCGACAAAGGTCAACTGCGTCAGCACGAAAGTCACGGTACGTGTCGGATCTTTCGAAAACAGATCGAACAGGAGAATCAGACAGCCCATCAACAGGACCAGCACTTCTGGGCTGGCCGTAATGAGATCAAGGACGTGTGGGTTCATATCGTCAGGTTCCCGTTACTGGAGTTTGCTCGTTGCCACATGACGCAGCAGATCGTTGACCGAGGTATGCATGATGTGGGTCACCGGCTCCGGCCAGACACCCATGGCAAGCACGAAGAAGGCCAGAATCATCAGAATGGCTAATTCACGCTTGTTGACGTCGGTCAGTTCGGCCACATGGTGGTTGGCAATCGGGCCGAAAATAACGCGCTTGTACATCCACAGCGTATAGGCGGCACCGACGATCATGGTGGTAGCGGCAATGGCGGCCACCCAGAAGTTGACCTGCAGTGCCCCCAGAATGACCATGAACTCACCGACGAAGCCCGATGTGGCTGGCAGCCCGGCATTCGCCATGGCGAACAGCATCAGGAAAGCAGCATAAACCGGCATCTTATAGACGATACCACCGCAGTCAGCGATCAAGTGCGTATGCATGCGGTCATAGATAATCCCGATGCAAAAGAACATGGCGCCTGCCACGAAACCGTGTGAGATCATCTGCACGATCGCGCCCTCGACAGCCAGCGGGGTGAACATGAAGAAACCCAAGGTGACAAAGCCCATGTGCGCAATCGACGAGTAAGCGACAAGACGCTTCATATCGGCCTGCACCAGAGCGACGAAACCGATGTAAACGACGGCAATCAGCGACAGCGTAATCATCAACCAGGACAGTTCATGCGAGGCATCCGGTACGATGGGCAGCGAGAAACGCAGGAAACCGTAGGCACCGAGCTTCAGAGCAATAGCAGCCAGCACGATTGAGCCACCCGTAGGTGCTTCCGGGTGAGCGTCCGGCAACCAGGTATGCACTGGCCACATCGGCACCTTGACGGCAAAGGCAATCAGGAAGGCCATGAAGATAGCAAGCTGTGGGCCCATCGGAATCGGCATCTGATGCCAGTCCAGAATCGAGAAGCTGCCACCCGAGTAGATGAACAGGTAGAGCTGGGCAATCAGGAACAACAGCGAGCCGAGCAGCGTGTAGAGGAAGAACTTGATGGCTGCGTAGACACGGTTATGACCACCCCAGATGCCGATAATGAGGTACATCGGAATCAAGGAAGCCTCAAAGAAGACATAGAACAGAATGCCGTCGAGCGCACAAAAAATACCGTTGAACAGACCCGACATAATCAGGAAGGCTGCGTTGTACTGCGCCACCTTGTTCTGAATCACCTGCCAGCCGGCCAGCACGACGATCAGCGTGATGAAGCTGTTCAGGATGATGAATGGCATCGAGATGCCATCGACACCCAGGTGATAGTTGATGTTAAAGCGCGGAATCCAGGGTGACAGTTCGACGAACTGCATGACCGTGGCCTGCGTATCAAACTTCGTATACAGCGGGAAGGTGATGACGAAACCCGCCAGCGCGCCGATCAGAGAGAGGGCGCGCGTGAAACCGGGGTTGCTATCACGACCGACTGCCAGAATCAGCAGACCGGCCACGATCGGGACCCAGATGGCAAGCGAGAGGAGCGGGTAACCAGACATAGTCATTTCCAGAAGATGCAGGAGCGCGGTTAGACGTTCAGAAGTTGGATCAGGTGGTAAAGAACCACAGAGTCAGCAGCGCGAAGACGCCGATGATCATGGTGAAGGCATACTGGTACAGGTAGCCGGTCTGGAAATGGCGGACCAGACCCGCCACGACGCCAACCAGCTTGGCCGAACCATTGACGAAGAAACCGTCAATCAGGGTGGCCTCACCGAAACGGTTAAGGAAGCCACCGATCTTGCGTGCACCACCGGCAAACACCGCCATGTTGAAGGCGTCGAAGTAGTATTTGTTTTCCATGATCGTGTACAGACCGTGGAACTTCTTCTGCAGCGCCGCCGGAATCGACGGTTTGACCATGTAGAAGTAGTAGGTCACGGCAAGGCCGGCAACCATGAGCCAGAACGGCAGCGTGCTGACGGCATGAATCGCCATGCCGATGGGGCCGTGGAACTCTTCTTTCATTTCGGCCATGACCGGAATGGTTTTACTGGTATAAATCACGCCGTCAAAGAACGAGCCATAGAGCATAGGATCGATGGCGTAGTAGCCGATCAGAACCGACGGAATCGCCAGCAGCACCAGCGGCAACGTGACCACCCAAGGCGATTCGTGCGGCTTGTCGCCCGGCTGCAGGCCGTGATGATGTCCATGATCGTCGTGCTGGTCATCATGCGCATCATGACCGTGGTGGTCATCATGACCATGGGCATGCGCCTGAGCAGCAGCAATATGAGCCGCATCGTTCCAGCGTTCCGGCCCGTGGAACACGATGAAATATGAGCGCATCGTGTAGTAGGTCGTCACAAACACGCTGACCGTCACGGCAAACAGGGCATAACCTGCGCCCGGAATGTGCGACAGGTGTACCGCTTCAATGATCGAGTCCTTCGAGTAGAAACCCGAGAAGAACGGGAAGGCGATCAACGACAGCGATCCGATTAAGGTAGTAATCCAGGTGATCGGCATATACTTCCACAGGCCGCCCATGTTACGGATGTCCTGATCGTGGTGCATGCCAATGATGACTGAACCGGCACCGAGGAACAGGAGTGCCTTGAAGAAGGCGTGCGTCATCAGATGGAAGATAGCGATCGGGTAGGCAGCCACACCCAACGCGACAGTCATGTAACCGAGTTGCGAGAGGGTCGAATACGCGACGATACGTTTGATGTCGTTCTGGATCATCCCCAGGAAGCCCATGAACAACGCGGTGGTGGCGCCGATGAATAGCACAAACGAGAGCGCGGTCGGCGACAGGTTGAACAGCGGCGAGCAACGGGCAACCATGAAAATACCGGCTGTCACCATAGTGGCGGCGTGGATCAGCGCGGAGATCGGAGTCGGACCTTCCATCGAATCCGGCAACCATACGTGTAGCGGCACCTGTGCCGATTTACCCATGGCGCCGATAAACAGGCAGATGCAGGTCACGGTCATGAGCGACCACTGGGCATTACCCCATAGGTTGATGGTGGTGTCAGCCATCGACGGCGCAGCCTTGAACACTTCAGCGTAATCCAGGGTGCCAAAATACGCCAAAATCAGGCCGATACCGAGAATAAAGCCGAAGTCGCCGACGCGGTTGACGAGGAAGGCCTTGAGGTTGGCGAAGATCGCCGTATCACGGTTCATGTAGAAGCCGATCAGCAGGTACGACACCAGACCCACGGCCTCCCAGCCAAAGAACAACTGCATGAAGTTGTTACTCATCACGAGCATGAGCATCGCAAAAGTAAAGAGGCTGATGTACGAGAAGAAGCGGCGGAAGCCATCATCTTCAGCCATGTAGCCGATGGTGTAGATGTGCACGAGCAGCGACACAGAGGTCACGACGCACATCATCATGGCGGTCAGCGTATCAATCTGGAAACCGACATGGAACGAGAAGTCGCCACTGGTCGCCCAGGTATAGAGGTTACCGTTGAAGGTATGGCCAGCCAGAACATCCTGCAGCACCAGCAGCGACGCGACCAGTGAAACGGCCACACCGAGAATGGTAATGCCCGCCGCAAACCAGCGCGGCACGACGCGGCAGAAAAGACCAGACAGCGCGGCGCCGACCAGCGGAGCCAGAGGAACGGTGAGGTAAAGGGATTTCATGTCCATAAGACGATTCCTGCTTAGCCCTTCATGCGGTCGAGATCATCCACGTGGATCGTGGACAGATTACGGAACAGTACAACCAGGATCGCCAAACCGATTGCCGATTCGGCAGCCGCTACGGCGAGGATAAAGAACACGAATACCTGCCCGTTCAGATCCTGCAGGAAATGCGAGAAGGCAACGAAGTTCGTGTTGACTGCCAGCAACATCAGTTCAATGGCCATCAGGAGGATGATCAGGTTCTTCCGATTCAGAAAGAGGCCGATCACGCTGATACCGAATAGAACAGCGGCCAGGACGAGGAAATGTGAGAGGGTCAGCAAGGCAGTCTCCGGATCGAGCTCGGTCTTGGGTTACTGGGCAGCGCCCTCACCGGCTTCCGGTGCGGAGGCGGTGGGTGCAGGTTGAGGTTTGACGGCGTCCATCTTGACGACGCGCAGACGATCTGATGCCTTGACGGCAACCTGGTCGCTGATGTTCTGCTTTTTGCTGTCTTTGCGGCCGCGGAAAGTCAGGACAACAGCAGCGATGATGGCGACCAGCAGAATCGCGGCAGCGATCTGATCCGGGTACATGTAGTCGGTATACAGCAGCAGGCCCAGATCCTTGGTGTTCGACGAGTTCGCCAGTTCCGGCGGCAACGGCGTATCAAAAACCTGGAAGTATTGTCCACCCAGCACGATCGACATTTCCAGAATCATCAGAATACCGATCAGCGAACCCAGCGGCAGATAACTCCAGAAGCCCTGACGCAACCGGTCAAAATTGATGTCGAGCATCATGACCACGAACAGGAAAAGCACCATAACGGCGCCGACGTAGACGAGAATCAGCACCAGCGCCAAAAACTCGGCCTGAGCCAGCAGCCAGACAGCAGCCGCCGTGAAAAAGCTGAGCACCAGAAACATGGCGGCAACCACCGGGTTGCGCGCCGTGATAACGGTCAACCCCGAGCCAACCAGAATGGCTGACAGCACGTAGAAGAGGATCAGTTTGAATTCCATCTGCAATCCTTAGCGGTATTTCGCATCGCCGGCACGGTCGGCAGCGATCTGCGTTTCATAGCGATCGCCGTTGGCCAGCAGCATGGGCTTGGTGTAATACAGATCACCGCGCGCCTCACCGTGGTATTCGAAGACACGGGTTTCGACGATGGCGTCCACCGGACAGGCTTCCTCGCAGAAGCCGCAGAAAATGCACTTGGTCAGATCGATGTCGTAACGCGTCGTGCGGCGGCTGCCGTCATCGCGCTGGTCCGATTCGATGGTAATAGCCATGGCCGGGCAAATCGCTTCGCAGAGCTTACAGGCAATGCAGCGTTCTTCTCCGTTCGGATAACGACGTAGCGCATGCAAACCACGGAAGCGTCGGCTTTGCGGTGTCTTTTCTTCCGGATACTGCACGGTGATCTTGGGCTGGAAAAAATACCAGCCGGTCACGCTCAGACCTTTACAGAGCTCTTTCAGAAACAGGCTGTTAACAACCTGTTTGCTCTTGGTGACGAATTCGCTAATGGCACCCATGATCTTAGTTCCAGATATTCAGGGGGGAGATCAGCCAGACGCCGAGGACGACCAGCCAGATGATTGTCAGGGGAATGAACACCTTCCAGCCCAGACGCATGATCTGGTCGTAGCGGTAACGCGGGAATGTTGCGCGGAACCACAGGAAGAGGAACAACAAAGCCGATGCCTTGAGCGCCAGCCAGAAAAAGCCATCCGGCAGAAAACCCACAGGCGATAGCCAGCCGCCCAGGAACATAATCGCCGTCAGGAAAGCAATCAGGATCATGTTGGCGTATTCGGCCAGGAAAAAGAGCGCGAAGGCCATACCAGAGTAATCCACATGGAAACCGGCAACGATTTCCGATTCGCCTTCAGCCACGTCGAACGGCGCTCGGTTTGTTTCGGCCACACCCGAGATAAAATAGACGAGGAACATGGGGAACAGCGGGATCCAGTTCCACGAGAGTACACCAACGCCAAGATCGGCGAACATGCCCCGACCTTGGCTGTTGACGATATCTGACAGATTCAGACTTTGCGACACCATCAGCACACAGACCAGCGCGAAGCCCATGGCAATTTCGTACGACACCATTTGCGCAGCACAACGCATAGCGCCGAGGAAGGCATACTTGGAGTTCGACGACCAACCGGCAAGAATCACGCCATAGATACCGACCGACGACATCGCGAGCACGAACAACAGGCCGGCGTCGATATCCGCCAGCACCAGGCCATCGGCAAACGGAATCACGGCCCAGGCGACCAGTGCGGGCGCAATCGAGAGCACTGGTGCCAGCAGGAACAGACCTTTATTGGCAACCGTCGGAATAATGCTTTCTTTGAGCAGCAGCTTCAGGCCGTCGGCAATCGGCTGCAGCAAACCAAACGGACCGACGCGGTTCGGGCCGATACGCACCTGCATGTAACCGATGACCTTGCGCTCAAAGTAGGTCAGGTAGGCAACGGCGAGCAGCAACGGTGCAACAATGGCGACAATCTTGACCAGCGACCAGACAACCGGCCAGCCTGCCCCGAAGATGTTTTGACCAACTTGAATCAGGGCATCCATCAGACACACTCCACGACGATCATGTCATTCAAAGCACCGAGGTTCGCCGTGGACGGGTGAGCAGCGGCAATGCGCACGCAACCATCCGGCACGGTGGCATCCAGCACGGCATCCAATACCGCTGAACCTTCACTGCCCTTGACGCGCACCGAGCGACCATCGGCAGCCCCTACGCTGGCCAGCGTCACAGCACTCATACGGGCTGTCGGCGGCTGTGCGTCGCGGGTTTTCTGCAGCGCCGGCGCACGACGCGCCAGACCATCGGCAAAATAAATCGGCACATCGGCAATCCGCTGCAGACCGCTACCAGCCAACGCAGTGGCGGCGACAGCCGTCACCGCGATCGGACGCGCCAACGAGCCTTCCGGCAGCACATTATCGGCGCCGAGGATTTCATTACGGATCTCTTCACTGCTCTGATAATCGCAGCGTTCGACGTTGAGCAGGTTACCGAGCACACGCAGCAGCTTCCAGCCCGGGCGGGACTCACCTGCCGGACGCACCACACCGACGAAGGACTGGGCACGGCCTTCGGTGTTGACGAAGGTACCCGAGGTTTCCGTGTATGGCGACAACGGCAGCAGCACATCGGCGTACGCCAGTGCATCAGCATCCTTGAAGGCGCTGAACTGCACCACCATCTCCGCCGCGCTCAGCGCACGCAATGCCTGCGCCGGGTTGGCGACATCCAGTGAGGGCTCGCAACCAAACAGTACGTAGGCCTTGCGCGGATCTTCGAACATACGCGAGGCGTCGCGACCGCCCTGCTGTGGGCACGCTTTGGCGACATAACCGCCGACAGAGTTGGCCGCTTCGCCGACCGTACCGGCCGAAGCGCCGGTGATGGTCGCCAGTTCGCCGGCCAGCTGCTCCAGCAGTGAATAATCGACGTGTTGCTGCGCCAGATTGCCGAGCAGAATGGCGCGCGGCGCGCTGTCAGACTCGCCAATCAGCGACATGGCGATCTTGCGCTCCAGTTCACCGGCGTGGCCGGTCGCGGCCAACGCCGATGCATGCACCCCCTTGATCTCGGCGGCAGCACGCACCACACCGGCCAGCGCCGTCACCAGTTGACCCGGCGGCGTATAGATCAGACCAGCGTGCTTGATCAGCGAATCGTCGCTACTCACGTTGACCGAGTAAACCTTGGCGCCATTGCGCGCCGCCTGGCGCAGACGTTGCGCGACCAGCGGCGAATCCTTACGCAGGAAGCTACCGACGATCAGGGCAGCATCGACGTTGCTGAGGTCGGCCAACGGCAGACCCAGCCACGGTGCAGCGCCCGCCCGTTGTGCATCGGCGCGGAAATCCTGTTGACGCAGACGGAAATCGATATTGTCGGCGCCAAGGCTGCGCATGATGCGACCACCCAGGTACATTTCTTCCAGCGTAGCATGCGGACTCACGGCCATGGCGATCTGGTCAGCGCCATGGTCTTTGGCGATACTGCGCAGACCGTGGGCCACATAATCCAGCGCCACGTTCCACTCGACTTCCTGCCATTGACCGCCCTGTTTCAGCATGGGCTTGAGCAGACGGTCGGCACTGTTAAGCGCTTCATAGGAGAAACGCTCCTTGTCGGAGATCCAGCATTCGTTGACTTGTTCGTTATCGAACGGGAGGACGCGCTTGACGACATCACCTTTGACCTGGACGGTCAGATTGGCGCCGGTTGCATCGTGCGGCGACACCGACTTGCGGCGCTGCAGTTCCCAAGTACGGGCCGAGTAGCGGAATGGTTTGGAGGTCAGTGCGCCCACCGGACAGATGTCGATCATGTTGCCCGACAGTTCCGAATCCACCGTGCGACCAACAAACGTCGTAATTTCGGAGTGGACGTTGCGGTTGATCATGCCCAGTTCCATGACACCGGCCACTTCCTGGCCGAAGCGCACGCAACGGGTGCAATGAATGCAACGACTCATTTCTTCCATCGAAATGAGTGGCCCCACATTCTTGTGGAACACAACATGCTTTTCTTCTTTAAAGCGCGAACCGGTCTGACCATAACCTACGGCCAGATCCTGCAGTTGGCACTCGCCACCCTGGTCGCAAATCGGGCAATCCAGCGGGTGGTTGATCAGCAGGAATTCCATCACACCCTTTTGCGCCGTCACGGCCAGCTCAGAGTGCGTGAAGACCTTCATGCCGTTCGTCACGGGTGTCGCACAAGCCGGCAGCGGCTTCGGTGCCTTTTCAACCTGCACCAGGCACATCCGGCAGTTGGCCGCGATCGACAGTTTCTTGTGATAGCAGAAATGCGGGATGTAGATGCCCAATTGGCTGGCCGCATCCATGACGGTGGAACCGTCTTCTACCTGTGCCTTTTTGCCGTCGATTTCAATTTCTAGCATGTGCGACTCGCGAAATCAGATCTGTGAATGAAGCGTGACGCCCGTTCAGGCGGCGTTCGGGTGGCGGTGGAAAGCACTACCAGAGCGCTGCACCGCATCCGGCACCAGACAGGTCTTGTGCTGAATGTGATGCTCGAACTCCGAGCGGAAATGCTTGAGGAAGCTCATCACCGGGAACGCGGCGGCGTCGCCCAGGGCGCAAATCGTACGACCGCAGATGTTGCTGCAGATGGAAAGCAGCATATCCAGGTCTTCCTGGCGGCCAGTGCCTTGTTCGATACGGTGAACGATCTGGTACAGCCAGTTGGTGCCTTCACGACACGGCGTACACTGACCACAGGATTCTTCGTGATAGAAGAACGACAGACGCTCCAGCGCACGTACCATGCACACGGTTTCGTCCATCACGATGACGGCACCCGAACCCAGCATGGAGCCGGCTTTCGAAATCGAGTCATAATCCATCGTACATTGCATCATGATGTCGCCGGGCAGCACCGGTGCAGACGAACCGCCCGGAATCACCGCCTTCAGCTTGCGACCGCCGCGCACACCGCCAGCCATTTCGAGCAGCGTCGAGAATGGGGTACCCAGCGGAATTTCGTAGTTGCCCGGACGTTCGACATGGCCGGAGATCGAAAACAGCTTGGTGCCGCCGTTGTTTTCCTTACCGGCATTGAGGAAGTGATCGGCACCCAGACGGATGATGAACGGCACCGAGGCAAAGGTCTCGGTGTTATTAATGGTGGTCGGCTTGCCGTAAAGACCGAACGACGCCGGGAACGGCGGTTTGAAGCGCGGTTGACCCTTCTTGCCTTCAATCGACTCCAGCAGCGCAGTTTCTTCACCGCAGATGTAGGCGCCGTAACCGTGGTGCGCAAACAGCTCGAAACTGAACTCGCTGCCCAGAATGTTCTGGCCGAGGAAGCCGGCGGCACGCGCTTCAGCCAGCGCTTCTTCAAAGCGCTGATACAACTCGAAGATTTCGCCGTGAATGTAGTTGTAACCGCGCGTTGCGCCAATGGCATACGCACCGATGATCATGCCTTCGATGACCGAATGCGGGTCATAACGCATGATGTCACGATCCTTGAAAGTACCCGGTTCACCTTCGTCGGTGTTACAGACGATGTACTTGTCGCCCGGCAGGCTACGCGGCATGAAGCTCCACTTCAGGCCGGTCGGGAAGCCCGCACCGCCACGACCGCGCAATACAGATTTTTTGACTTCAGCGATGACGTCTTCCTGCGACATCTTCGTGGAAAGAATCTTCTTCAGGGCTTCGTAGCCGCCACGCTTGACGTAGGCATCAATACCCCAACCGGCATCGCCCTGCCAGCCTGCCGTCATGATCGGGTTGATGGAACCGAGAATCGCCATTACTTCAGCTCCTCAAGCAGTTGATCCAGCTTCTCAGGCGTCAGGAAGCTACGCATCTTGTGATTATTGACCAAGGCCACCGGCGCATCGCCACAGGCACCCTGGCATTCGCTTTCGACCAGCGTAATGCGGCCATCAGCGGTCGTTTCACCCAACTTGATACCAAGACGGTCGGCCACATAGAGCGCGGCATCACGACCACCCGACAGCGCACACGGCAGACAGGTACAGACAGCCAGTTTGTACTTGCCTGTCGGCTTGAGGTTATACATGTTGTAGAAGGTCGCGACCTCTTCGGCAGCAATTGCTGGCATATCGAGGTAATCCGCCACGAAGGCGATCGTATCCTTGGCCAGCCAGCCCTTTTCTTCTTGAGCAATAGCCAGACAGGCCATCACGGCCGACTGCTTTTGGTCGGCCGGGTATTTGGCGACTTCGCGATCAAAACGCGCAAGAGTTTCCTGGGTCAGCATCAGCGGTCAACCTCACCAAAAACGATATCCTGGGTCCCGATAATCGTGACCACGTCGGCGATCATGTGACCGCGCGACATTTCTTCCAGCGCCGACAGATGGGCGAAACCCGGGGCGCGAATCTTCATGCGGTACGGCTTATTGGCGCCATCCGACGACAGGTAGATGCCGAATTCGCCCTTCGGGTGTTCGATAGCGGCGTAACAGTCGTTTTCCGGCACATGCATGCCTTCAGTGAAGAGCTTGAAGTGGTGAATCAACTCTTCCATATTTGATTTCATCGATTCACGCGGCGGCGGCGCGACCTTGTAGTCGCTCGTGATCACCGGGCCGGGGTTCGCACGCAACCAAGCGATACACTGTTTGATGATGCGGTTCGACTGCGCCATTTCTTCCATACGAACCAGATAGCGGTCGTAAGAGTCACCATTGGTGCCGACCGGAATATCGAACTCCATGCGGTCGTACACTTCATAGGGCTGTTTCTTGCGCAGATCCCATTCGATGCCCGAACCGCGCAGCATGGCGCCGGTAAAGCCCATGTTCAAAGCGCGCTCCGGTGAAACCACGCCGATACCGACCAGACGCTGCTTCCAGATGCGGTTATCGGTCAGCAGGTTATGGTAATCGTCGAGGTAAGTCGGGAAACGGTTGGTGAAGTCTTCCAGGAAATCAAGGAGCGATCCCTGGCGATTCTCATTGAGTTGCGCAACGCGCTTAGCGTCTTTCCAGCGAGAGACTTCGTATTTCGGCATCACATCCGGCAGGTCACGGTAAACCCCACCCGGACGGTAATAGGCAGCATGCAGACGTGCACCTGAGACCGACTCGTACACATCCATGAGATCTTCGCGGTCACGGAAGGTATAGAGCGCCATCGTCATGGCACCCACATCCAGGCCATGACAGCCGATCCACAACAGGTGGTTGAGCAGACGGGTGACTTCGTCAAACATGACACGGATATACTGCGCACGCTCCGGCACTTCAATGCCCAGCAGCTTTTCGATCGCCATGCAGTAGGCGTGTTCGTTGGACATGGTCGAGACGTAATCCAGACGATCCATGTAGGGCACCGACTGCACCCAGGTGCGCGTCTCGGCCAGCTTCTCCGTTGCCCGGTGCAGCAGACCGATATGCGGATCGGCGCGCTCGACCGTTTCGCCGTCGAGTTCCAGCACCAGACGCAGCACACCGTGTGCCGAGGGGTGCTGGGGACCAAAGTTCAATGTGTAGTTACGAATCTCTGACATGCTGCGATCCTGGATGTCCGGTTAGGTCCGTACTGTCTCGTTGATGTAAACCTGCGCTTAGCGCGCCGGTTCGCCGTAAGTCTCTTCACGCACGATACGCGGCGTATTCTCGCGCGGCTCGATGGTGACGGGTTGGTAGATGACGCGCTTCTGCTCATCGTCGTAACGCATTTCGACATAACCCGAAACCGGGAAGTCCTTACGGAACGGATGACCGACAAACCCATAATCGGTCAGAATGCGACGCAGATCCGGGTGGTTCACAAACAAAATACCGAACAGATCAAAGGCTTCGCGCTCGAACCAGTTGGCTGAGCTCCAAACGTCAACGACCGAGTCCAGCACCGGCATCCGATCATCCGGGGCGTAAACACGTACCCGCACGCGCTGATTCAGTTCCACAGACAGCAGATGCACGACTGCAGCAAAGCGCTTTTCGTGCGATTCCTTACCGCCATAGGTGGAATAATCCATACCACACAGATCGATCAACTGATCGAACTTGAGGCCGACGGCATCGCGCAGCTTCAGCGCTGCGGCATGATAATCCGTGGCGGCAACGTCAATAGTCACCTCACCCAGATTCTGTTTGAGGCGCGTGATCGTGCCACCCAGAACCTGCTGCAGGGTATCGGCGAGGGCTTGCGTATTTTGCATCATGATCGTGTGTCCCTTACCGTGTTCAGCGCGCAATGGTGCTGGTACGACGAATCTTGTTCTGCAACTGGATCAGGCCATACAGCAGCGCTTCGGCGGTCGGTGGACAACCCGGCACATAAATATCCACTGGCACGATGCGATCACAGCCGCGCACCACCGAATAAGAATAATGGTAATAACCGCCGCCATTGGCGCAGGAACCCATCGAGACCACCCAGCGTGGTTCGGCCATCTGGTCGTATACCTTGCGCAACGCCGGTGCCATCTTGTTGGTCAACGTACCGGCCACCACCATCAGGTCGGATTGGCGCGGGCTGGGACGGAACACCATACCGAAGCGGTCAAGATCATAACGCGCGGTACCGGCATGGATCATCTCCACGGCACAACAGGCCAGACCAAAGGTCATCGGCCACAACGAACCGGTACGGCAGTAATTGATCAGCTTGTCAGCCGTGGTCGTGACAAAGCCTTCGTTGAGCACACCCTGAATCTTGGACATCGCTTACTCCCACTCAAGGGCGCCCTTGCGCCACTCGTAGATGAAGCCCACCACCAGAATGCCCAGAAAGACCATCATGGCGAGAAAACCGACGATGCCGATTTCCCGGATCACCACCGCCCAGGGGAACAGGAACGCGATCTCAAGGTCAAACAGAATGAACAGAATCGCGATGAGGTAATAGCGCACGTCGAACTTCATCCGCGCATCTTCGAAGGCTTCGAAGCCACATTCGTACGCGGAAAGCTTTTCGCTATCAGGATTATTCGGTGCAACGACATGGTTCAGCAGCCGGGCCAGAACACCCACAGCAAGGCCGACTGCGACGAACACCAGAATCGGAAAGTAATTTTCGAGCATCAAGCCACCCAAAGTTTGCCAAATGACACGGAACAACCCAAAACACCATCAAATCCAACAAACACACAGAGCAAAGCCACTACCCTGGTGCTGCGGCGGGATGCCGACGACGCCTAACCCGCGCTTTTCCGACGTTTTCGCGTGCAGTTTTTATGCCGTTCGCTTAAAAACCCACCCGAAAAAACCAAGTTGCCCCGGTTGGAAAACATGCGAATTTTAGCTGAATTTTTTTCAGCTGTGGCATCCTTTTTAAGGGAATCTTAAAAATAGGTTACCTTGGCTACCCAAAGAAGGCTGCGGCAAAGCGCCCTGCTCAGCCACGGCTTAATCAATCCGGCTCGGCAAACAAATCTTTTGATCGGTGCTGTACTGATAGTCCTTGAAGATATGCTCCGCACTGAGCGTCTGATAACCGCCATCAGCCAACCGGTGGGTCGTGTCTTTCAACCGATAGGTATAGTGCCCGCAAGTCCAGCAGTTCATATTGCTCATATGGGTGCACAAACAGGTCTTGTCTTTGACCGAAACACTCTTCGCATGAGGATGCAGCGCGATTTCACGATTGTACGAATCGATGTACGCACAATTTCCGCGACCATCCAGCAGGTAACCATAGGATTCGCATCCCGGCCGAATGCCCGAACCAATCGCCGGCGAATTTTTCAGCATCCGCATCGGGTAACCCGTCGGCGAGATATTGTTGACCTCAATGTCCTGCTCACTCGCCCTGAAGTACTCTTGCTTGACTTTATAAGGGAGCCCACACTCATCGGCGACAGTAAAACGGGTAGCCACCTGCACCGCCGAAGCGCCATTCTCCAGAAAGGACACCGCATCGCTCCCCGTAAAGATACCTCCTGCAGCCACAATGGGAATCTCCAGATGTTCCTGCTTGAGGTAGTGAGCGATCTCGGCAATGATCGTCGCCAGGTCATATTGAGCCCAGTCCGCGCCAAAACCAAGGTGCCCCCCGGCCAGCGGCCCTTCCACCACGATGTAATCCGGCAAACGGTTAAGCCTGGCGTTCTTACGCAAAAAGATTTGCAGGGCGCGCACTGAAGAGACGATGATGCCGAGCTTCGCGTCACGGAATCGAGGATGATCTTCGATGAGCGAGAAAGAACCCAGGTGTAAACCCGCACTCAAGGTAATACCATCAATGCCCGCATCCAGTGCCGACGACATGCGTACCCGCAAGGTCTCACGCGGGGCATTCATGGTCAGCTTTTCCATGCAATTGACGAAAATCAGGCCATCGCCATGTTTGGCCTCCATCGTGGCCGCGACATGCATCCTGCTCGCCTCCGCCAGCAGGCCAAGATCAAACTGGACGATCGACTTGTCAGAATTTGGGATATTGAGCTTATAAAACTTGGTCTTATCTCTGACGTACGTCGTTTTAAAGCGTTTGTCACAGACATCAGGAACCATCGCATCCGAAATGTGCCCGATACCTCCAAGCCTTGCAGCCTCAAGCGCAAGCTTGGCCGTGGAAATGTCCACGCCCATACCACCCACAATAATGGGGACTATTTCTTTTTTTCCGAATCTTAGTCGGAAATCATCAACACATTTCACGGGATATCTTAGAGTAACAATTTGACGACCAAAGCATAACAGTTAGTGATGGGTCACATGTCATAAAAGAACGACAATGATCACCGTTATTTCAATCCATTCGGCGCAAGAGTCTGTTGCCGAATCCATGACTCGACACGCTCATTCAGCGCCTGAGGGCGCAAACCGGGCATAATCGGTTCGCCGATCACGATGCGAATAACCCCGGGACCCTTGATGGCAGACCCCTTCGGCCACACCAGGCCGGCGTTATGTGCAACGGGAATGACCGGCACATTGCTTTTGCTGGCCAAATAAGCACCACCGATCTGAAAGGCGTGCAGACTACCCGGATCGGCACGCGTTCCTTCCGGAAATATCACCACGGAAATACCGGATCGAAGACGGTCGATCCCCTGATCGGTGACTTTCTTCAGCGCCTTTTTGGAGGCAGACCGATCAATAGCGATCATTTTGACGGCAGACAACCCCCAGCCAAAAAAGGGAATTTTGAGCAATTCTTCCTTGAGCACGAAGACGCACGGTGAAAAGAGCGTCTGCAACCCGACCGTTTCCCAGGCGGATTGGTGGTTCGAGATCACGACACAGGGTTCCTGCGGAATATGCTCGGCACCGATAACTTCCACCCGGATACCCAGAATGGTGCGTTCAAAAAACGTAAAGCAGCACCGCCAGCACTTGACCAGCCAGAAGCGTGCTTTCAACGGCAAGGCAAAGCCGATAACGCCCAACACGATCCCGAAAGGGATCGTAACAAGGACGACCAAGCTGTCAAACAACAGGTTTCGTGCTTTGCGTGCGATGTTTGAGTGCATCAACAGCCTTATGTGCAGAATTTAACGCCATTATAGACTTGGGGGGAGCAGACGATATCGCGTCTTGGCAATCAGTCCGGGCTCGGCATGGCTATCAATGATCCCGCCAAAGAACCCGGCAGTGTCGTTATCGACTTTAAACGGCTGTAAGCGCAGCGCCTCTTTTCATAGACCGAAACGCGCCATCTCGCGACCCAGGACATCTGATCCAGCAATGCCTCAATGGTACGTCGTAGCAGGCATGAGGGAAACGGTTGATTCTGGATCCCGAAGAATATCCGGAAATATTCCGGGCGGTTCAAGGCCGCTGATATTGGATCGGAAAAATTAACGGACCGAACAACCTGATTTGGTGCCGACGGCGAGACTCGAACTCGCACAGCTTACGCCACTACCCCCTCAAGATAGCGTGTCTACCAATTTCACCACGTCGGCATTCCTACCCGGTTTATTGCAAACAGCAACTCACCGGGGTACGTTTTTGGCTTTGGAAGCACCTTCCAGATCAGCATTTTTGCTTTCCATCGGAACACTCGCAGCGCCAGAAACGCCGGGGGCCGATTCTACATTGGATTGCATCACACTGCCAGCACTTTTCGATGATACCGACTGAAAATTCGCCAGCATCAGGGCCGTCACGAAAAACACCGTTGCCAATACGGCGGTCGAACGCGACAGAAAGTTGGCCGTACCCGTTGCGCCAAATAAACTGCCCGAAGCGCCACTGCCAAAGGCGGCCCCCATATCGGCGCCTTTGCCATGCTGCATCAGTACTAGGCCGATCACACCAAATGCCGAAACGATGTTCACGATGAGCACCACGACGTAAAGAATATCCATCTGATTACCTGCTTTTCTTTCTAGAACTTTTCAAAAATCTCTGGCTTACGCCCCACGGGCCGCTGCAACAGCGCAGATTGTACTGAAATCCTGAGCATCCAGGGCAGCACCACCAATTAAACCGCCGTCAACATCCGGCAGGGTAAACAGCGTTCCGGCATTGCCACCTTTGACGCTACCGCCATACAGAATGCGTGTCTGCACCAGTCCGGCAGCGATCAGTCGCTGACGAATGTGCGCATGCACTGCCTGCACGCCTTCGGGCGTCGGCGTCTTACCGGTGCCGATCGCCCAGACCGGCTCGTAAGCGATCACCAAACTGGCCCCTTCATCCGCCACACCACCCAGAGTGGCCAATACGGGTGCCAACTGACGATCGATGATCGCCAACGTCTGGCCCGCAGCTTCTTCATCGGCAGATTCGCCAATGCAGATAATCGGTGAGAGACCACTGTCCAGTGCTGCAACCGCTTGCAACACCACCTGTTCGTCGGTTTCGCCGCAATACTGACGGCGCTCCGAGTGACCGACGATCACATAGGTGCACCCCAGATCGCGCAGCATGGGCGCACTAACCTGGCCCGTATAGGCGCCAACACGATGCTCGCTAACCGTCTGAGCGCCCCAACGGATCGGGGTATCGGCTAACAACGCGCCAATCTGCGGAATATAGGGAAACGGCGGGCAAACACCCACATCTGGCAGGGGTTTCTGCGCCAGCGCCGCCAGCAGCGACTCCAACAGCGTCCGGTTCGCCTCGAAAGCGCCGTTCATTTTCCAATTACCCACCACCAGCGGCGTTCTGACGACCGTCATCACTGATCCCATCCAATACCTGTACGTTAAAAAGGCGCTCAACCTGTTGGCGAGCGCCCGTTTTTCAAGGCGGATTCTATTATTGCCCCGCCCTTCCGGTCAATCCGGATGGCCAACACCCTTTCAGAGACTCGCTTTGACAACGGCGGCAATACCCTCAGCCTCGCTGCGCGAAACAGCGCCATCCTCGGCCTCCACCATAACGCGCAACACGGGTTCGGTGCCCGATGGGCGCAACAAAACGCGCCCTCTGCGCCCCAGACGCCCTTCCGCATCAAGCACTGCCTGCCGGATAGCCGAATGCTGTTGCCAGTCAAACGCTGGCACCACCGGCACATTGATCATGGTTTGCGGATACAGCCGCAACCCTCCCAGCAGGTCGGCCAGCGTACCGCCAAGACGTTTCAGCGCCACCAAAACCTGTAGCGCCGACACCATGCCATCGCCAGTCGTATGGCGATCCAGTGTCAGAATATGACCGGAGTTCTCGCCACCAAACACCCAGCCTTCGGCGGCTAACAGTTCCATCACGTAACGGTCGCCCACCTTGGCGCGTTTGAAGGGTACACCGCGTTCCGCCAACACCTGCTCCAGCGCCATATTGGTCATCAGGGTGCCGGCGACGCCGGTCACCGGACCATCCAGCAAGCGTTCAGAAACGATCGCGTACAGAATCTGGTCCCCATCGTAGAACTCACCTTGGGCATCAACCATCACCAGACGATCGGCATCGCCATCCAACGCAATCCCCAGGTCGGCGCCAACCTCACGCACCTTGCGCCCCAGCGCCTCCGGATGCAGCGCACCGACACCTGCATTGATATTTTCACCATCCGGTGTATTACCGATGGCGACAACATCAGCGCCCAGTTCATGCAGTACATCTGGCGCAATGTGATACGCCGCGCCATGGGCGCAATCAACGACAATTTTCAGCCCACGCAGATCAAAGCTGTGTGGCACCGTACTCTTACAGAATTCAATATAGCGTCCGGCCGCGTCGTCAATGCGGCGGGCTCGCCCCAAATCCTTCGGCGCCACCGTTTGCATGGGCTTCCCCGCCATATCGTCAATCGCAACCTCAATCGCACGCTCCACATCATCCGGCAGTTTTTTGCCGTCTGCTGAAAAAAACTTGATGCCGTTATCTTCAAACGGGTTGTGCGAGGCCGAGATAACGACGCCGGCTTGCAATCGTAGCGCACGGGTCAGGTAAGCAATACCCGGCGTCGGCAACGGCCCCACCAGATAGACATCAACGCCGGCCGCCGAGAAACCGGCTTCCAGCGCCGCTTCCAACATATAACCCGAGTTACGCGTATCCTTGCCGATCAGCACAGCCGGTCGATGGCCACCGGTTTCACCACGATGCACCAGCACGCGACCCGCGGCATAACCCAAACGCAACACGAAATCCGGCGTAATCGGATACTGCCCCACACGACCGCGTACACCATCCGTTCCGAAATATTTTCGACTCATAGCCCGCCCACTCCTTTCAATTCAGCAACCCGCGTTCAACCGAGCGCCTGCAGCATTTTCAAAGCATCGATTGTTTCGGGCACATCATGCACCCGAACGATTGCCGCGCCATACTGCGCCGCCAGCATGGCAGCCGCGACACTGCCAACCATGCGTTCGTTGACCGGCTTATCCACGACATGGCCGATCATGGCCTTGCGCGACACCCCGACGAGCACCGGCAACTGAAGCCCCACCAACTCTGGCAGGGCTTGGAACAATTGTTGATTATGTGCAAAGGTCTTACCAAAACCAAACCCCGGGTCGAGGATCAAGCGCTCACGCGCAATACCTGCGGCCAGCGCCGAGGCTTCTGAGTGTTGGAGAAAATTACGCACATCGACGACGACATCGTCATACTGTGGATCAGCCTGCATCGAACGCGGCTCACCACGCATGTGCATCAGGCACACCGAAACCCGACCATGCGGCGCCAGAACAGCAGCCGCCTCCGGGTCACGCAACGCACTGACGTCATTGATCAGCCCAACCCCCAAACGGATTGCAGCGTCCATGACGCCGGCCTTAGTGGTATCAACTGAAACCGGCACATCGACCGCCCGCAGTTTCTCCAGCAACGGCAATAAACGATTCAATTCTTCGTCAATACCAACGGCCTGCGCGCCGGGGCGCGTCGATTCGGCGCCAATATCGACCAAATGGGCTCCCGCAGACATCATGCGCATTGCCTGATCGAAAGCAGCATCGGTTTGCAACCCCAGCCCGTCGCCGGAAAACGAATCCGGGGTCACGTTGACGATGCCCATGACCAACGGTTGACCGGGAGACCACGTCAGCGTGTGCGATCCACAGGGAATCTGATATTGCGCCATGAGCTCGGAGCGACCTTAAAAAAAGGCCGACCCGAAAGGGTCGGCCATGAATTCAACCGGCGGCAATCACGCCGTCGCGGCGGCGCCCGAAGCGTCTGCTGCAGCAGGCGCTGACGGCGTCGGGGTCGAAGACCCCGGCGGCTGGGGCGGACGTGGCGTATTACCGGCCATGATGTCGTTAATCTGGTCGGCATCGATGGTTTCCCATTCCAGAAGCGCCTGCGTCATGGCTTCCACCTTGTCGCGATTCTCGTCCAGCAGGCGCTTAGCCAACGCATATTGCTCGTCGATAATACGACGAATCTCGGCATCGACTTTCTGCATAGTGGCCTCGGACAACGCCTTATGCGTCGTCACCGAGCGACCGAGGAAAACCTCGCCCTCGTTCTCGCCGTAAACCATCGGCCCCAGGTCCGACATGCCGTACCGGGTAACCATATCGCGGGCCATCGACGTCGCACGTTCAAAGTCGTTCGAAGCACCCGTCGTCATCTGATGCATGAACAACTCTTCAGCGACGCGACCGCCAAAGAGCACAGCGATGCGGTCAAGCAGATACTGGCGGTCATAAGCATAACGATCTTGCTCCGGCAACTGCATGGTCACGCCCAGTGCACGGCCGCGCGGAATGATCGTGACCTTGTGTACCGGGTCCGACTTCGGCAACAACTTGGCAACAACAGCATGACCCGACTCGTGATACGCCGTATTGCGCTTCTCGTCTTCACTCATGACCATACTGCGACGCTCAGCGCCCATCATGATCTTGTCTTTGGCCTTCTCGAAATCTTCCATGTCGACCAAACGCTTGTTCTGACGCGCCGCAAACAGCGCCGCCTCATTCACCAGGTTCGCCAGATCGGCACCCGAAAACCCCGGTGTACCACGGGCCAGAATATCGGCTTTAATGTCCGGTGCCACCGGCACCTTGCGCATGTGCACCTTGATGATTTCTTCGCGACCGCGGATATCCGGCAGCGGCACAACCACTTGGCGGTCAAAACGGCCCGGGCGCAGCAACGCCGGATCCAGAATATCGGGACGGTTGGTTGCGGCAATGACAATCACACCCTGGCTGCCCTCGAAGCCGTCCATCTCCACCAGCATCTGGTTCAGCGTCTGCTCCCGTTCATCATTACCACCACCCAGACCGGCGCCACGATGGCGACCCACGGCATCGATTTCATCGATGAAGATAATGCAAGGCGACTGCTTTTTCGCCTGTTCGAACATATCACGTACGCGAGCAGCACCCACGCCGACGAACATTTCCACAAAATCCGAACCGGAAATCGAGAAGAACGGCACTTTGGCTTCACCGGCAATGGCTTTGGCCAGCAACGTCTTACCCGTACCCGGGCTGCCCACCATCAGCACACCACGCGGAATCCGGCCACCCAGTTTCTGGAATTTGGTCGGGTCTTTCAGGAAATCGACCAGTTCCTGGACTTCTTCCTTGGCCTCATCGCAACCGGCGACATCGGCAAACGTCACCGTATTCTGTGCCTGGTCCATCATGCGCGCCTTGCTCTTGCCGAACGAGAACGGACTGCCCCCCTTGCCGCCGCCCCCTTGCATCTGGCGCATAAAGAAAATCCACACGCCGATCAACAGCAGCATCGGGAACCAACTGACAAAGACATTCATCAGCAATGACGGTTCTTCTTCGGGCTTGGCTTCGATCTTGACGCCGCTCTTCAGCAGATCAGACACCAGCCAGATATCCGGCGGCGCGTAGGAAGTAATCTTCTTCCCGTCGGTCGTGGTCGCTTTGAGGTTACGACCCTCCATGACGACCTTGCTGATCTTGCCGTCCTTCACCTCTTCGATGAACTGAGAGTATTCGATCGCGTTCTGCGCGCTCTGCTTGTTGTTGAACTGGTTGAAGACCGTCATCAGCACCAGACCGATGACTACCCAGATGGCGACGTTGCGTAACAGATTGTTATTCACGATGGCTTTCTGCCTGAAAAGTGAAACCGATGTTCTATTCTACCCCGACTCTGTGTTGCAACCTTGAACAATCCTTAAGACTGCAATGGCATCGGAGACCCCACGCGTTACTGTGTTACGACGACTTCAACTCTTTAACCCCACACCCAACAAGTACAACTCGCTACTGCGCCCGCGCGAAGCATCCGGTTTACGGGTCACCACTTTGCGGAACACCTGGCGCATCGCCACGACGTACTCCGCAAAACCGGACCCCTGAAAGACCTTGACCAGAAACGCCCCCTGCGGCTGCAGATGATTCGCGGCAAAATCCAAGGCCAATTCCGCCAGGTGAATCGAACGCGCCTGATCGGACAGGGGAATACCCGACATATTGGGGGCCATATCCGAAAGCACAAGATCCACTTTGGCCCCGCGCAGCATCTCTTCCACCTGCTTCAACACTGACTCTTCATGAAAATCGCCCTGGAGAAACTCGACCCCCGGCAACAGAGGATCCAGCGGCAACAGATCGAGACCGATCACGCGTCCCGTGTTGCCCAAGCGTTTGCGCGCCACCTGTGACCAACCGCCCGGCGTACACCCCAGATCGACCACGATAGCGCCACGGCGAATCAGCTTGTCCTTGTCGTCAATCTCCATCAGCTTGAAAGCGGCGCGCGAACGCCAGCCTTCCGCCTTGGCGCGCTGGACCCATGGATCATTAACATGTTCGCGCATCCACGCCTTACTGGTTTTGGTTCTTGCCATAATTCTGTCCGCTATTACCTGACTGCTGATTCTTGAGTGATTACGCTGTTACGTTCGTGGCTGGCGTACAATGCCAGCCTTGCATTATCCGTGTTTACGGCCTTTCCTGCTCCTGGACCCACTTTTTGATTATGACCAACGATCGACTCGCTCAACTGATTGCCGAAGAAGCCCCTCTCGCCCCAGCGGCCGGTGCATTGGCCATCAGCACGGCACAACGCCGCGAACTCAAGGCCGAAGCACATAGCCTGAGCCCGGTGGTCACCATTGCTGATAACGGGCTCTCGCCGAGTGTCCTCAAGGAAATTGACCATTCGCTCAACATCCACGGTCTCATCAAGATCCGTGTGGTCAGCGATGAGCGCGAATTGCGTGAAACCTATCTGCGCGACATCTGCGCAGCGCTGGGTGCCGCCGCTGTGCAGCATATCGGCAAGCTGCTCGTCGTCTGGCGCCCGAAACTGGAAAAAGCGCCCACCGACAAATCGGGCAGAGCCACGGGACGTCGCAAGCCCCCGCGCCAACTCAAGCGTAACTTCCAGAATAACTAACGCCCGGATGCGGGACTGACATCCCGCGCCAATGCCGCAATCAAACGTAGCGGACGTCGATCATCTCGTATTCGCGCTGGCCACCCGGCGTCTGCACCTGCACGACATCACCGGCAAATTTACCGATCAGCGCACGGGCCAGCGGCGAAGCAAACGAGATCTTGCCCTGCTTGATATCGGCTTCGTCTTCGCCAACGATCTGATAGGTCACGCTCTGACCTGAGTCGGCATCTTCCAGATCGACCGTTGCGCCGAACACACAACGACCATCGGCATCCATAGCGGCCGGATCAATGATCTGGGCATGGCTGAGTTTGCCTTCCACTTCCTGAATACGGCCTTCGATGAAACCCTGCTTTTCTTTGGCCGCATCGTATTCGGCGTTTTCCGACAGATCGCCATGGGCACGCGCCTCGGCAATCGCCTCGATCACAGCCGGGCGTTCGATCGTTTTCAACCGATGCAGCTCTTCCTTGAGCAAAGCGGCACCCGCCACGGTTAATGGAACTTTAGACATAGCGGTTCAATCAGTTCAGTTGTGCATGCAGCGACTGGATCGAATACACCTTCAGCGCATCGCCTGACAGAATGCCGGCGACGGCCGCTTCAGCACCCCAGATCGTCGTGTACATGGTCACGCGCGCCATCAGACCCGATGTCCGGATAGAACGCGAATCGTTGATGGCATGACGCTTTTCTTCGACGGTATTGATGATCAGCGCGACCTCGTCGTTCTTGATCATATCCACAATATGCGGACGCCCTTCCGTCACCTTGTTGACGCGCTGCACCGGTACGCCGGCCTCTTCAATGGCCTTGGCAGTGCCACGCGTCGCGATCAACTGGTAACCCGCCAGATGCAACTGACGCGCCATTTCCACCGCTTTGGTCTTATCGCTGTCCTTAACCGACAGGAAGACCTTGCCGTTCTTCGGCAGCTTGACGCTACTGGCCATCTGCGACTTGACGAAAGCTTCAGGGAAGGTCTTGCCCACGCCCATCACCTCACCGGTGGATTTCATTTCCGGGCCGAGAATGGTATCGACGCCCGGAAACTTGGCGAACGGGAACACCGCTTCCTTGACCGAATAGTACGGCGGCACAATCTCCGCCGTGACACCCTGCTTGGCCAGCGACTGGCCGGCCATGCAGCGGGCGGCAATCTTGGCCAGTTGCAAACCGGTGGCCTTAGAGACGAACGGCACCGTACGCGAAGCACGCGGGTTCACCTCCAGCACATAAACCTGATGATCCTTGATAGCAAACTGCACGTTCATCAAACCACAGACATTAAGCGCCTTGGCCATGGCCTTGGTCTGACGACGCAACTCTTCCTGAATCTCTTTACCCAGCGAATACGGCGGCAATGAGCAGGCCGAATCACCCGAGTGGACGCCCGCCTGTTCGATGTGCTCCATCACGCCGCCGATGATCACTTCATCGCCGTCGGACAAGGCATCCACATCCACTTCGCAGGCGTCGTTCAGGAAGCGATCCAGCAGCACCGGCGAATCGTTCGAGACTTTCACGGCCTCACGCATATAGCGTTCGAGATCCTTCTGTTCGTGCACGATTTCCATGGCGCGACCGCCCAGCACATAGGATGGGCGAACGACCAACGGATAACCGATTTCTTCGGCCATGCGCAGGGCTTCTTCTTCCGTGCGTGCCGTGCGGTTGGGGGGCTGTTGCAGCCCCAGATCATGCAACAGCTTCTGGAAGCGCTCACGGTCTTCTGCCGCGTCGATCATATCCGGGGAGGTACCGATAATGGGCACACCGTTGGCTTCCAGCGCCAGCGCCAGCTTCAGCGGCGTTTGTCCACCGTATTGCACGATCACACCGACCGGTTTTTCGATGGCGACGATTTCCAGCACGTCTTCCAGCGTCAGCGGTTCGAAGTACAAACGGTCCGACGTATCATAGTCGGTCGAAACCGTTTCCGGGTTGCAGTTGACCATGATGGTCTCGTACCCATCTTCGCGCATAGCCATAGCGGCATGCACGCAACAGTAATCGAACTCGATCCCCTGACCAATCCGGTTCGGGCCACCGCCCAACACCATAATCTTTTTGTTGTCGGTCGGCTGCGCCTCACACTCGTCTTCATAGGTCGAGTACATATACGCGGTATTCGTGGCGAACTCAGCGGCGCAGGTATCCACCCGCTTGTAAACCGGGCGCACACCCAGCTTGTGCCGATGCTCGCGGACAGCCGCCTCGGTGGTCTTGGTCAGATAGGCCAGACGGCGATCCGAGAAACCCTTGCGCTTGAGATAGCGTAATTCATCACCATTCATGGCGTCGATGCTGCGCTGCTCAATGGCCAATTCCAGATCAACAATCTCCTTGATCTGGGTCAGGAACCACCGGTCAATCTTGGTCAACTCAAAGACGCGTTCCACCGACATACCCACGCCAAACGCATCGGCGACGTACCACAGGCGATCCGGCGTGGCATTCGCCAACTGCTCGTCAATCGTTTCCGGATCAACCGTCTTGAGATTGAAGCCATCAACGCCGACTTCAAGGCCGCGTAGCGCTTTCTGCAGCGACTCCTGGAAGGTGCGGCCAATCGCCATCACCTCGCCCACCGACTTCATCTGCGTCGTCAGACGGTTGTCGGCCATCGGAAATTTTTCAAAGGCGAAACGCGGCACCTTGGTCACCACGTAGTCAATCGACGGTTCGAACGACGCCGGAGTCTTACCGCCGGTAATTTCGTTGGCCAGTTCATCCAGTGTGTAACCCACTGCCAACTTGGCCGCGATCTTGGCAATCGGGAAACCGGTGGCCTTGGACGCCAACGCCGACGAGCGCGACACACGCGGATTCATTTCGATGACGACCATGCGACCGTCGTCCGGGTTGATCGAGAACTGAACGTTCGAGCCGCCCGTATCCACACCGATCTCACGCAGTACAGCGATCGAGGCGTTGCGCATGATCTGGTATTCCTTGTCAGTCAGTGTCTGCGCCGGCGCCACGGTGATCGAATCACCGGTATGCACACCCATCGGATCAAGGTTTTCAATCGAACAGATAATGATGCAATTGTCCTTGCGGTCACGCACCACTTCCATTTCGTACTCTTTCCAGCCGAGCAGCGATTCTTCAATCAGCAGCTCGCTGGTCGGCGAAGCTTCGAGGCCGCGCTTGCAGATGGTCTCGAACTCCTCCATGTTGTAAGCAATACCGCCACCGGTGCCACCCAGCGTAAACGACGGGCGGATGATGGTCGGGAAGCCGATGCCGGCCTGTACCTGATACGCCTCTTCCATCGAATGGGCAATCGCCGAGCGCGCCGAACCCAGGCCGATCTTGCTCATGGCTTGCGTGAACTTCTCGCGGTCTTCGGCTTTATCGATGGCCTCGCGCGAGGCACCGATCAGCTCGACACCGAACTTTTCCAGCACACCATTGGCCGCAAGATCCAACGCACAGTTCAGCGCAGTCTGACCACCCATGGTCGGCAGCAGCGCATCCGGACGTTCCGTTTCGATAATACGGGCCACCACCTGCCACGTGATCGGCTCGATGTAGGTCACATCGGCCATCTCCGGATCAGTCATGATGGTGGCGGGATTCGAGTTCACCAGAATGACTTTGTAGCCTTCCTCACGCAATGCCTTGCAGGCCTGCACGCCGGAATAGTCGAACTCGCAGGCCTGGCCGATAACAATCGGGCCGGCGCCAATGATGAGAATGCTTTTGAGGTCTGTACGCTTGGGCATGGGGTGCTTCTGATTATTTTACGGAGTGCTGAAACATCAGATCGATGAATCGGTCAAAGAGGTAGCTCACATCGTGCGGGCCGGGGCTGGCTTCCGGGTGCCCCTGGAAGGAGAACGCCGGCGCGTCGGTTAGCGCGATGCCCTGCAGCGTGCCGTCGAACAGCGACACATGGGTTACGCGCACGTTGGACGGCAGCGTTTGCGCATCCGCCGCAAAACCATGGTTCTGGCTCGTGATGAGCACCTGGCCCGTTGCCAGATCCATAACCGGGTGATTGGCGCCATGGTGGCCGAATTTCATCTTCACGGTCTTGGCACCGGCGGCCAGCGCCAACAACTGGTGACCCAGGCAGATACCGTACAACGGCATTTTCACGGCAAGAAATTCACGGATCGCGGCAATCGCATAATCACACGGCTCCGGGTCTCCGGGACCGTTCGACAGAAAAACCCCATCCGGATTCATCGCCAACACGTCGGCAGCCGGCGTTTGCGCCGGAACGATGGTCACGTCGCAGCCACGCTCGGCCAGCATACGCAGAATATTGCGCTTGACACCGAAGTCGTAGGCCACCACTTTGAAGCGTGGCGATGGCGCCGTAACGTACCCGCCAAGCGTCCACTCGCCTTGATTCCACGTATACGACTTGTCTACCGTAACCTCCCGCGCCAGATCCATACCGGCCAGCCCCGGGAAAGCCTTGGCTTCGGCAAGCGCCGTCGCTTCATCCAGCGTTTCACCGGCAGCGGCAGCGATAATGCAGCCGGCCTGGGCGCCCTTTTCGCGCAGGATGCGCGTCAGTTTGCGTGTATCGATACCGGCAATGGCGACAATGCCGTGCTTGACCAGATACGACGACAGGTCGCTCTGCGCACGCCAGTTAGACGCAACCAGCGGCAGATCGCGGATCACCAGACCCGCAGCATAGTTGGCACCGGATTCAAAGTCTTCGTCGTTACACCCCACATTGCCGATATGCGGGTACGTCAGGGTGACGATCTGGCGGCAATATGACGGATCCGTCAGGATTTCCTGATAACCGGTCATCGCCGTATTGAAAACCACCTCGCCGGAGGTTTTACCCGCCGCGCCGATGGATTCCCCGCGGAATACCGACCCATCGGCCAGCACCAGCATCGCAGCCGGTCGGCTGGAACAGAACGAGATGCTGCCCTTGGCAGCGGACAAGACAGACGAGGCGGACGACTCAGAGTAGGACACAGCGGCTCCGGATGGCAGACATGCAAAGCGGGAGCCCATGAACACCGCCCGAAGGCGGCTGCACTGGTACTCCCGCTTGATTCCTGCAAATGCAGGATATTAAGCTGCCAAATTATAGCGAAAAATGCTGCGTCGCGCTAGTGCCCCAAGCAGTCCGGCAGACCTGCCTCAGCCACGCAGGCCGAGTACATCCTGCATATCAAACAAGCCCTTAGCGTGACCACGCATGAATTTTGCGGCACGAACGCTACCCAAGGCATACGGCATGCGGCTACTGGCCTTATGGCCGATTTCAACCCGCTCGCCGGTACCGCAGAACATCACGACATGATCACCAACGATGTCGCCGCCACGCACCGTGGCGAAGCCAATAGTGGTTTCATCGCGCTCGCCCGTGACACCTTCACGGCCATAGACCGCCACATCCTTGAGATTGCGACCCAAGCCCTGAGCCACGACCTCGCCCATGCGCAGCGCCGTGCCCGAGGGTGCATCCACCTTGTGGCGGTGATGCGCTTCGACGATTTCCACGTCGTAGCCGCTATTCAGAATACCGGCTGCAATTTCCAACAGTTTGAAGGTAACGTTGACGCCCACACTCATATTTGGGGCAAAAACGACCGGCACCGACTTGGCGGCAGCCTCAATCGCCGCCTTGCCCGCCTCTTCGAAACCCGTCGTACCAATCACCATACCGACGCCGGCGTCCTTACAGGCCTGGAGATGAACGAGCGTCGCTTCCGGACGCGTAAAGTCGATCATACAGTCGGCGCCCTTGAGGCCGGCGGCCACATCGGTGCTGATACGTACCGACGTGCTCTGACCAACAAACGCTCCCGGGTCACGCCCCGCGAACTCACTGCCTTCACGTTCAAACGCCGCATGCAGCGTCGTTGCAGGATCACGCAGCACCGCTTCGATCAGCATGCGGCCCATACGACCAGACGCGCCTGCAATGGCAATCTTCACGGTATCCGACGAGGAACTGGACATAAACTTTCCTTGAATTATTTGAAGAGGTGGAGGAAGCGCCACCACCACGAATCACCGTCGGCCGCCACGTTTTCGGCCGGGCCTTCCGCATCCTCGGGCAGCGAACCCAGGTCGATGACCTGCGGCTGATTCGATTGCGCCTGATTGGCCACCGCATCGGCGGCGGCCTGATCGGCGCTCAGATTACCCGTAAACTGCACATCGGCCGGCTGACCGGCGGCGACATCGCCGCCCACGCGCTCCAATTGACCGGCGGGATTGAAGTGAACAAAAATATTGCGCATCGTGATGTCACCCGTCGCCCCGTCTTCATAGCGATAGACATAATCCCAGCGATTGGCGTGAAACGGATCCTGCAGCAACGGCGTACCCAGCACATAGCGCACCTGATCGCGCGTCATGCCCGGTCGCAGCTGAACGATCTGCTTCTGTTCAACCACGTTCCCCTGTTGAACGTTCACGCGATATTCAAGAAAGTAGCGCTCGGCGACGCAACCACTCAACAAAGCGAACGACAGCAACAGGCCACCGTAGCGCATGGCCGTCAGGATGCCATGACCGGAACGGGTCGAGACGGCGGAGGTCCGGAAAAGAGGCATGGTCGAAACAGCTCGATGCAAAAGCCGTTATCATATCCGAAGTCACCTTCTCAGGAACCGTTTTATGCCCAGCCCGAAAGACCTGCAGCAATCCGGACTCAAAGTCACGATGCCCCGGATGAAAATTCTTGAGGTCTTTGAAAACCACCGGGACGCCCATCTGACGGCCGACGACGTCTATCGCATTCTGGTTACCGAAGGGCTGGATATCGGTCTAGCTACCGTTTACCGGGCGCTGACCCAGTTTGAACAGGCCGGCCTGCTGCAAAAACAGAATTTTGAATCCGGCAAAGCCGTGTTCGAGTTGAACCGGGGCGAACACCACGATCACCTGGTTTGCCTGCAATGCGACCGCGTCGTGGAGTTCTGCGACCCGGAAATTGAAAAGAAGCAGGCCGATATCGCCGAAAAGCTGGGATTCCGCATCCAGGCGCATGATCTCTGCCTGTATGCCGATTGCGTTGACCAAGGCTGCCCGCACCGCCCGACAAAAAAGGTCATGCAGCGCCGGATCTAAGACCTACCGGAACATAGCCGCCTCACGGCAGGCGGCGGGCCTAATGCCGACCAGCTCAGGCGTGATCCAGACCGAGCATCTCCGCCGCATGTGCACGCGTACGTGCCGTAATGGCCACCCCGCCCAGCATGCGGGCAATCTCTTCGATGCGGGCATGATCGTCCAGTACCGTGATCCGGCTCTGGAACAACTCGCCCACCTTTTCCTTACTGACCTGCCACTGCCAGCCGGCGCAGGCGGCCACCTGCGGCAAGTGTGTCACACACAACACCTGACGGCGTTCGCCCAGTTTTGCCAGCAAGCGACCAACCACTTCGGCAACCCCGCCGCCAATACCGACATCGACTTCATCAAAAATAAGTGTCGGCACAGCACTACAGGCACTGGTGACAACCTGAATCGCCAGGCTGATGCGCGACAGTTCGCCACCGGAAACCACTTTCGACAACGCGCGCCAGTCGCTCCCGGCCAGACCGCTGACCTCAAACGCCACGCGTTCGTTACCATGCAGGCTACCGCCATCCAGAGACTGCAGCACAATGCGACACTGACCACCGCCCAGTGCCAGATCCTGCATCGCCGCGCTGACGCCTTTACCCAGCGCCTTTGCCGCTTTCTCGCGCCCCTTGCTCAAGTGTTTTGCCGCTTCGGCATAAACCGTTGCAGCTGCGGAAACCCGGGCCTCCAACGCAGCAATATCCGTGGCGTCGGCCAACTGGGCGGCCTCATCCTGCAACTGCTGATACAGGCCCGGCAGTTCGCCCGGATCCACCCGATGCTTGCGCGCCAGTTCGAGCAGCGCGCTCATACGCCGCTCCACCTCAGCCAGCCGCGCCGGATCCACATCCAGCCGATCCAGGTGGCGGCGCAGCACCGTCAAGGCTTCAGAGAGTTCACTGGATGCCGACCGCAAAAGGTCGGTAGGTTCCTGCAGGCGCGTGTCCACCTCAGCACCTTCCTGCAGGCGGTGTTCCAAACGGCTCAAAAGCGAGAGCAAGGGCTCATCGCCTTCGCCCAAGGCATCGATCGTGCCCTGTACGATTTCAATAAGGCTGCTGGCATGAGCCAGGCGACTCTGCTCCTCACCCATCGCCTGCCACCCCCAGTCGGGCTCGTCATTGGCCAGATCCGCCAATGCCCTGATCTGCCAGGCTAACGCATCGCGCCGGGCGCTCACATCGCCGGAACGCTTGCTCGCATCCTCCAGCAACTGGCGCGCCGAGGTCCAGGTGCGCCAGGCATCTGCAACGGCGGCCGCTTCTTTCTGCAACTGCCCGAAATCATCGAGCAACTGACGCTGGGCCTCCGCCCGCAACAAGGACTGGTGCGCATGTTGCCCGTGAATATCGAGTAACCACTCGCCCACGGTACGAACCTGCTGCAATGTCACGGGCACACCGTTCACGAACGCACGGGAGCGCCCACCGGCCTCCAGAACACGTCGGATCAGCACCCCCTCGCCCGATTCAAGCGGGATTTCCTGATCGGCAAACCAGGCGCGAAACCCGGCACTCGGCACCGGGTCAAACTCGGCACACACTTCGGCACGCGGCGCGCCCGAGCGAACCAGGCCACTGTCTGCCCGCTCGCCCAACACGAAAGCCAGCGCATCAATCAGCAACGATTTGCCCGCACCGGTTTCGCCGGTCAGCACACCGAAACCGGGTTGGAAATCCAGCGCCAGCGTCTGCACCAGCACAAAATCGCGAATTAACAGACGCGCCAGCATCGATCAGGCTCCCCCCGACTCCGCACCGCTCGAAGTCAGCCCCGCGCGAATGCTCGGCCCTTCGCTCCAGTGCAGTTTTTGGCGCAGCATGGCGAAATAACTGTAGCCCGGCGGATGCAACAAACGCACACGATGCGGCGAGCGCACCAGACGCACCGCGTCGCCGGGCATCAGATCCACGGTCTCCTGCCCGTCAAAGTGGGCGCGGGCGTTGGCGCCCTGCACGAGTCTCACCTCGATGCGCGCCGTATCCGGCAAGGTGATCGGCCGGTTGGACAAGGCATGCGGGCAAAGCGGCACCAACGCAATACCGCCCAGTTTGGGGTGCAGAATCGGCCCGTTGGCCGACAGAGCGTAAGCCGTCGAACCAGTCGGCGTACAAATAATAAGTCCGTCGGCACGGGCGCTGAAAATGAACTCGTCATCCACGCGCAGTTCGAACTCGATCATACGGCCGATAGCGCCCTTATCGATAACGACATCGTTAAACGCCAGATTCGCCTGCGGCAGCCAACCGGCCGTGGCGCCACCGAAGATCACTTCGGTATCAAGCAGCAGTCGCTCTTCCTCGGTGAAATGACCGTCCAGAAGCTGTGCCATGGCATTGAGCATATCGGAACGGGCAATGTCAGTCATAAAGCCCAGGCGCCCCTGGTTAATACCGACCAGCGGGCGGCCGAAGCGCGCCAGTTGCCGCGCGGCATGCAGCATCGTGCCGTCGCCGCCGACCACCACTGCCAGATCGGCCTGCGTGCCAATCTCGACGAAATCCGCACATGCTGCATCACCCAACACGGCTTTGCCCAGCAACTGCGCCGTCTGAATCGCCGTTTCGGACTCCACCAGCACCGACACGCCCTGCGCAAGAAAGAAACCAGCCAGCGCCGCAATAGAATCCGCTACTTCAGGGCTATCCTGGCGGCCTACCAGCGCGACCGATTTCAACGGCAAGGGATACGACATCAATCCAACTCCGCAAACAGCCCATCTGGGCAATATATGTAGTACCCGATTAAACCACAGAATAATTTTGTAGAATCGAGCCATGTCATCCCGCCAACCGCCAGGATTCACCCCCGCTTCGCCCGCGAACCCGCTGGATGATCGCGCCTGCGTGCTGTTGAAAGCGCTGGTCGAAAGCTATATTGCCGAAGGAGCGCCCGTCGGCTCACGCGCGCTCTCCCGCAGCTCGGGGCTGGAGCTCTCAGCCGCCACGGTACGCAACGTCATGGCCGACCTGGAGGACCTGGGGTTCATTGCCAGTCCGCACACCTCGGCCGGACGTATCCCCACACCGCGCGGCTACCGCTTCTTCGTCGATTCGCTGCTGACCATGCAACCGCTGGAGCAAATCGACCAGGCACGCATCCTGTCCGAACTGGCTGGCGCCAGAGCGCAACCGGGACAGATTATCAGCCAGGCGTCGCGCCTGCTCTCTGACCTGACGCACTTTGCCGGCATCGTGATTGCCCCGCGCCATGCCAGCAAACGCATCCGCCAGATCGAATTTATCGCACTCTCCGATAAACGCGTGCTGCTCGTACTCGTCACCAATGACGGCAATGTACAAAACCGCATCCTCACGACAGACCGTCCCTACACGACCAGCGAACTGCTGGAAGCGGCCAACACCCTGAATCAGAATTTTGTCGGGCTGGAACTGGCCCAGATGCGCCACCGCGTTCACGACGAACTGACCCGCATCCGCGCCGATATGCAAGCGCTGATGGCCGCAGCACTCACGGCCAGCAGTGAAGCACTGATGCCGCGCGAATCGGAAACCGTCATTTCCGGCGAGAAAAATCTGCTGGAGGTTGACGATCTCAGCTCCAACATGCGCCGCCTGCGCGAGTTGTTCGACCTGTTCGAGCAGCGTACCTCGCTGGTGCGTCTGCTCGACCTGTCGCAGCAGGCCGAAGGTGTGCGCCTCTACATCGGTCAGGAATCCGGTATCGCCACACTGGATGAATGCAGCGTGGTCACGGCGCCCTATCAGGTCGAGGGTCAGGTCGTCGGCTCGGTCGGCGTGATCGGTCCGACACGCATGGCCTATGACCGCGTAATCCCCATTGTCGATATCACCGCCCGCTTGCTGTCCAGCGCGCTGACCGAACAGGCGCAGAGTTAAACCGTTTGCGCCGACGATTTACCCGGAGATTTTCATGAACAAAGAACCGATCATCTGGCGCCATGGCGCGCCACCTCGCACAGCCGTCGTACTGGTGAACCTCGGCACGCCCGATGCCCCCACGCCCGACGCGGTGCGCCGTTATCTGGCGGAGTTTCTGGGCGACCCGCGCGTGGTCGAAATTCCGCACGCCCTGTGGATGTTCATTTTGCACGGCATTATTTTGCGCATCCGCCCCAAGAAATCCGCCGCCAAATACGCCACCATCTGGACCGATGCCGGTTCCCCCCTGCTCGTCCATACCGAAGCGCAAACCCGCTTACTGGCCGACACCCTGCGCCAGCGCGGCCACGACCTCATCGTCACCTGGGCGATGCGCTATGCCAACAACGGTGCACGCAGCATTCCGGCGGTTCTGGCGCAACTGCGTGCAGAAAATGCCACGCGCATCCTGCTACTGCCCATGTATCCGCAGTATTCGGCCAGCACCACTGCCACCGCCATCGATCAGGCGCTGAACTGGGTGACCAGCCTACGCAACCAACCCGAGTTGCGCTATGTGCGCAACTTTGCTGACGATAGCGGCTATATCAACGCAATCACCCAACAGATACAGACTCACTGGCAACAAAACCCACCGCCTGCGCTGCCTGACCCCAGCTATCGTCTCGTCATGAGCTTTCATGGCCTGCCCGAGCGTAATCTCAAACTGGGCGACCCGTATTTCTGCGAGTGCCACAAAACCGCCCGCCTCGTTGCCGAGGCCCTCAACCTACCGCCCGAATCGGTGATCACGACCTTTCAGTCGCGTTTTGGCAAAGCCAAATGGTTGCAGCCCTATACCGAGCCCACGCTCATCGACCTGGCCAAACAGGGTGTCCAACGCATCGATATCCTCTGCCCCGGCTTTGTCGCCGACTGCCTGGAAACCCTGGAAGAGATCAACATGGAAGTGCGCGCCGCCTTCCTCACGGCTGGCGGTCAACACATCCATTATCTGCCGTGCCTGAACGAAGACCCTTTGTGGATCAACGCTCTGGCCGACCTGACCGAACGCCACCTGGGCGGCTGGCCGACGGGCACGCCGGACGCCGCCGTGCTGGAGCGGCAGACCGCTTGCGCCAAAGCACTGGGCGCCCGTGAATAACCCCCTTGAATAATTGATTCGCGCCCCCAGATGCCTATGAAGTTTCCCTTTTTCAAGCGCACACATTCACGCAACAGGAACACAACCGATATGACCGAACAACAGCAAGAACAAAATCAGAACATCAACCCGGAAGACACCCTCGAAGCCGCGCCAGAAGCAACGGAAACCCCCGAAGGGCAACTGCTCGCACTGGAGGCCAAAGTCGCCGAGTTGCAGGACGCCTATCTGCGCGCCAAGGCCGATGGTGAAAACCTGCGCCGTCGCGCCGCCGAAGACGTGACCAAAGCGCACAAGTTTGCCGTGGAGAAATTCGCCCGCGAACTCATCGCCGTCTGCGACAGCCTGGACGCCGCCCTGGCCGACACGGCCGCCGATGCCGCCACACTGCGTTCGGGCGTGGAGCTCACCCAGAAACAACTGCTGGGGGCCTTGGAGCGTTCAGGCATGAAAGTCGAAAACCCCGCCGCCGGCGATAAATTCGACCCGAACCAGCACCAGGCCATCGCCATGGTCGATGCCGACCAACCGGGCAATACGGTGGTCAATGTGCTGCAAAAGGGCTACCAACTGTCGGATCGCGTGCTGCGCCCGGCCATGGTCACCGTCGCCAACGGCTAATTTGTCAGACCCCTCTTGAAAAACGGCATGACGGCGCCACATAACCGTCATGCCCGGTGAGACAACGACGCAAACCGTCGTGTTTCATCTAACCAATCAATCACTTAGCAAATAACAAGGATAAACATCCATGGGAAAAATCATCGGTATTGACCTCGGCACCACCAACTCGTGCGTATCCGTCATGGAAAACGGCGCACCCAAGGTGATTGAAAACGCCGAAGGCGCCCGCACCACCCCGTCGATCATTGCCTACACCAACGACGGCGAAGTCCTCGTTGGCGCACCGGCCAAGCGTCAGGCCGTCACCAACCCCAAGAACACCCTGTATGCCATCAAGCGTCTGATCGGCCGTCGTTTCGAAGACAAAGAAGTCCAGAAAGACATCAGCCTGATGCCGTTCAAGATCATGAAGGCAGACAATGGCGATGCCTGGGTTGAAGTACTGAACGACAAGAAAATGGCCCCGCAACAGGTGTCAGCCGAAGTGCTGCGCAAGATGAAGAAGGCTGCCGAAGACTATCTGGGCGAAGAAGTGACCGAAGCCGTCATTACGGTACCGGCCTACTTCAACGACAGCCAGCGTCAGGCGACCAAGGATGCCGGCCGCATTGCCGGTCTGGACGTCAAGCGCATCATCAACGAGCCGACTGCGGCCGCGCTGGCTTTCGGTATGGACAAGAAAGAAGGCGATCGCAAGATTGCCGTATTCGACCTGGGCGGCGGTACCTTCGATATCTCGATCATCGACATCTCGGAAATCGACGGCGAACACCAGTTTGAAGTGCTCTCCACCAACGGCGACACCTTCCTGGGCGGCGAAGACTTCGACCAGCGCCTGATCGACTACATCGTGACCGAATTCAAGAAGGAATCCGGCGCCGACCTCAAGAACGACGTACTGGCCCTGCAGCGCCTCAAAGAAGCCGCAGAAAAAGCCAAGATCGAACTGTCGTCTGCGCAACAGACCGAAATCAATCTGCCGTACATCACGGCCGATGCCAGCGGTCCGAAGCACCTGACCATGAAGATCACCCGCGCCAAGTTCGAAAGCCTGGTCGATGATCTGATCGAACGCACCATCGCCCCTTGCGTCACCGCCATGAAAGACGCCGGTTGCTCGGCTTCGGACATCAGCGATGTCATCCTGGTCGGCGGTATGTCGCGTATGCCGAAGGTGCAGGACAAGGTCAAGGAAGTCTTTGGCAAAGAACCGCGCAAAGACGTCAACCCGGATGAAGCCGTGGCCGTCGGTGCTGCCGTTCAAGGCGGCGTGCTGCAAGGCGATGTTAAAGACGTCCTGCTGCTCGACGTCTCGCCGCTGACCCTGGGTATCGAAACCCTGGGTGGCGTGATGACCAAGCTCATCCCGAAAAACACCACCATCCCGACCAAGGCCAGCCAGGTCTTCTCGACCGCCGACGACAACCAGTCGGCTGTCACCATCCACGTCCTGCAAGGCGAGCGTGAAATGGCCAACGGCAACAAGAGCCTGGGTCAGTTCAACCTGGAAGGCATTCCGTCGGCACCGCGTGGCACGCCGCAGATCGAAGTCACCTTCGACATCGACGCCAACGGCATCCTGCATGTGTCGGCCAAAGACAAGCAAACCGGCAAGGAAAACAAGATCACCATCAAGGCCAACACCGGTCTGTCAGAAGAAGAAATCCAGCGCATGGTGAAGGATGCCGAAGCCAATGCCGCCGAAGACCACAAGGCGCGCGAACTGGCCGACGCCCGTAACGGCGGCGACGCCGCAGTTCACAGCGTACGCAAGATGCTGACCGAACTGGGCGACAAGGTCCCGGCTGATGAAAAGGCCAAGATCGAAGCCGCTGCCAAGGAGGTCGAAGACGCCGTTCGCGGCACCGACAAGGCCGAAATCGAGAAGAAGGCCGAAGCACTCATGCAAGCCTCGCAGGCACTGGCGCAACTGGCGGGTGCACAAGGCGGCGATGCTGGTGCGGCACCGGGCGCTGGCGCACAAGCCGACGCCGGCAAGCAGCCGGACGGCGACGTGGTCGATGCCGAGTTCACCGAAGTGAAAGACAAGAAGTAATCCCGGATCTCTGATCCAACGGGGGCAAGGGCAACCTTGCCCCCTTTTGCATTAACCGAATTGAATCGAACGAAGCCAAAGTTATGTCCAAACGCGATTACTACGAAATTCTGGGTGTTCAAAAAGGCGCCTCCGACGACGACCTCAAAAAGGCCTATCGCCGCCTCGCCATGAAATTTCACCCGGACCGCAATCCGGATGACAAATCGGCCGAAGCACAGTTCAAAGAAGCCAAGGAAGCCTACGAAGTTCTCAGCGACCCGCACAAGCGCGCCGCCTACGACCAGTATGGTCACGCCGGCGTGGACCCATCCATGGGGGGTGGCGGCTTTGGCGGGTTCGGCGGCGGTGGTGCCGGCGGTTTCGACTTCGGCAACATCTTTGAAGAAATCTTCCGCGGCGGTGGCGGCGGCTTTGCCGGGGGTGGCGGCCGGGGTGGTCGCAGCCAGGTCTATCGTGGCGCCGACTTGCGCTACGACCTGGAAATCAGCCTGGAAGAAGCCGCCAAAGGCACCCAGACCCGCATCCGTATCCCGACGGAAACCAACTGCGATACCTGTAAAGGCTCCGGCGCCAAAGCCGGCACCAGCGCCAAAACCTGCGACACCTGTAAAGGCAGCGGCCAGGTGCGCATGCAACAGGGCTTCTTCTCCGTACAACAGACCTGCCCGCACTGCCATGGCTCCGGTAAGGTCATCGACAATCCCTGCACCGACTGTCATGGTCGCGGCCGCAAACGCGAAAACAAAACCCTGGAAATCAAGATTCCGGCGGGCGTGAACGACGGCGACCGTATCCGCTTGTCAGGCGAAGGCGAAGCCGGCGTTAACGGTGGCCCCTCGGGTGACCTCTATGTACAGATCAGCCTGCGCCAGCATGAACTCTTCACGCGTGACGGCGACGACCTGCACTGCGAAATCCCCATCACCATGACCACCGCCGCACTCGGCGGCGACATCGACGTCCCCACGCTGGACGGCACCGCCAGCCTGCGGATCCCGGAAGAAACCCAGACCGGCAAAATCTTCCGCCTGCGTGGCAAAGGCGTCACCGGCATGCGCAGCGGCACCGCGGGCAACCTGTATGTGCATGTCGTCGTCGAAACCCCGGTCAACCTGAACAGCGAACAGAAAGAACTGCTGCGCAAGTTCCAGGAAAGCCTGGGCGAACATCACTCACCGCAAGAAGGCGGCTGGCAGCAAAAGCTGAAGAACTTTTTCAGCGGTTGATCGCTGACGCTTCAGGCAAAGACACCCACCGTGTCTTTGCGGCGTTGGGCGTCTCTTATGCCTGGCAATCGGTGGGGCTGCGCCGCAACCCCACTCAGAACTTCTTGCGACGGGCGGGTGGCGCTCCGGCAGGGCGGCTACTATCCAAATGGCGAAATGAAATACGGCCCTTGGTCAGATCGTACGGCGACAGTTCAAGCGTAACACGATCACCCTGCAGAATCCGGATATGGTGCTTACGCATCTTGCCACCGCTATAAGCAATCACGCGGTGATCGTTTTCCAGAACAACAATGAACTTGGAATCTGGCAAGACCTCCATAACGACGCCTTGCATTTCAATCAATTCTTCCTTAGCCACAATGGCCTCCGAT
>JBLIZO010000022.1:0-20421 GCA_048859965.1 Fluviibacter sp. | reverse complement strand
CGGAATGGCAAGCCGACCTTTGGCATCAAGCGTCAGAGCGATAGCACCTTGAAAGGACATGGACCGTTTTTTTGCGTCAATTGAACAGCGGAAAATCTGGAACGAGGACGGGTGGAAAACCATCGATCTCCCACTTCTCCCCACTTTTTTCCACTTTAGAGAACAAAAATAACCAGGTCAAGGCCTTTTTTCACATTTTTATCAATGACAACAAGGGCTTAGCACACTTTTTCCAGAAAAATGCGGCGCAAAATATCCATATAAATCAATGGGGCAAAATCGGCACTTAAAGTGCCGCATGAAGAAAACCCACAAAGTTATCCACAAAAAATTTTCTCGCGGATAAAAAAATGCCCACCGGAGAAAAACCGGCGGGCATTTTCTGTATCGACCACGCAATCAGGTGAGAAGTCGCCCGATAAGCCGGGTTCTGTGCACAGCCGGGCGAACCCGGCCGCGTGACAGTCATTCCTCTAGGCGCACCGTTGCCGATGCGCTCAAGCAACCTACCCGGAAGCGACGCGAGCCACGCCATGCTTCCCTATTTGGTCTTGCTCCGGATGGGGTTTACCGTGCCGCCCGGCGTTGGCCCCGGACGCGGTGAGCTCTTACCTCACCCTTTCACCCTTACCTGGCGTCTGACGCCATCGGCGGTTTGCTTTCTGTTGCCAGTGATGATGCGACGGGACGAACCTGAATCAGACACCCATCACCACTGCCCACTGCTGCCAGTGGGACTTTCCGTCACCTCACGGTGCCCGGCCGTTAGCCGGCATCCTGCTCTATGGAGCCCGGACTTTCCTCCTCGCACCTTGCGGTACGCAGCGACTGCCTGGGCGACTTCCCGTGGCTATTATACGGTGCCGCCAAAGGACCAGGGCAGCACGCTTCCGGCTTCCAGCGGCACGAGCATATCCCCATTGATATACGGATAACCGGCCGGTACCGTCAACGGCACACGACGCAACACCACCTTGCGCTCGTTCACCGGCAAACCATAGAAGGCCGGGCCATGCAGGCTGGCAAAACCTTCGAGCTTATCCAGCGCACCCGCCGCATCAAAGGCGGTGGCATACATTTCCATGGCCTCACCCGCGGTGTAACAACCGGCACAGCCACAAGCCGCCTCTTTGGTCAGCTTGGCATGCGGTGCTGAATCGGTCCCCAGGAAAAACTGTGACGAGCCGGATGTGGCCGCCTCAACCAATGCTTCACGATGCGTTTCGCGCTTCAATACCGGCAAGCAGTAGTAATGCGGCCGCACGCCCCCTTGAAAGATCGCATTGCGGTTATACAGCAGGTGGTGTGCCGTGATCGTCGCGCCCACATGAGGGCCGGCACTACGCACAAACGAGGCGGCATCAGCGGTGGTGATGTGTTCGAACACGACGCGCAGATCCGGAAATTTATGCAACAGCGGCTTCAGCACTTGCTCAAGGAACACCGCTTCACGATCAAACAGATCAATCGCACTGTCCGTCACCTCACCGTGCACCAGCAACGGGATGCCCTGTGCTGCCATCTCGGCGAGCGCCGGATAAGTCTTTTCGATGGCCGTTACACCGGCATCCGAATTGGTGGTTGCCCCCGCTGGATACAGCTTCACGGCTTTCACAAAACCCGAGGCCTTGGCTTTGGCGATTTCTTCCGGGCTTGTCGTGTCGGTCAGATAGAGCGTCATCAGCGGTTCAAAGACCGAGCCTGCCGGACGCGCCGCCAGAATGCGTTCACGATAAGCCTGCGCCGCCTCAACGGTGGTCACCGGCGGCCGCAGGTTCGGCATCACGATGGCACGGGCAAACTGTGCCGCGACATGCGGTACCGTTACGGCCAGCGCCTCTTCATCGCGCAGGTGAATATGCCAATCATCGGGTTGGCGCAGGATAAGTTCGTTGACGCGTTGGTTCATGGCGGCTGGACAGATAAAAGATTAATAAGTTCCATTTTACGCGCAGGTGCGGATGAAGTATGCCGATACAGCCCTGCGGCCCAACAGCGTTCAGGCTTTGAGCGCCAGCGCGCGCTGATAAAGGAGGTCTTTGGGGGCGCCGGTCAATTGCTGCGCAATCTGCGCTACCTGTTTGGTGGGTAAACCTGCTTCGACCAACGTACGCACGACCTTTTCAGCAGCCTCATCAAGCCCCGCCGCGACCGGTGGCTGTGCCGCCAAGGGATAAACGACCAGCACAAATTCCCCACGCACATGATTGGGGTCGGCGTTGAGCCAGGCCGCCGTTTCGCCCAGCGGCATGCGGACCGATTGCTCGAACACTTTGGTCAATTCACGCGCGACGAGTACCTCGCGCGCGCTGCCAAACACCTCGGTCAGCGCAACCAGTGCCGCCTCGATGCGATGCGGCGCTTCGTAGAACACCAATGCCAGATCATCGCCCGCCCGGGTTTTCCAATCCGCCAGTACCCGCAACCGCTCCTGTGCCTTCGTCGGCAGAAAACCGGCGAAGAGCCAGCCCCCTCCGGCATGGGTCAATCCGGCAATCGACAGCGCCGCTGCGGCCGCACAAGCCCCCGGCACCGCCACCACCGGCCAATTTTCGGCACGCAGGGTCGCCACAATGCGCCCCCCCGGATCGGAAATCGCCGGCGTGCCGGCATCGCTGACCAACGCCACGGATTCGCCAGCGGCCAGATGTTGAGCGATTCTCTGCGCTGCCCGCTGCTCGTGATGCTCATCCGCCACCAGCATCACCGCACGGCTTCCGACATGACGCAACAAGGTCGCCGTGCGCCGCGTATCTTCCGCCGCCACCACAGCCACCTCGCGCAAGACACGCGCAGCGCGTGGACTCAGGTCCTCCAGATTGCCGATCGGGGTGGCCACGACATACAGCATTGCTTGGCCACCTATTTTCTGTGGGGTATTGACCATGAGTTCAGAAGATTGCGCTAAAGTCATAAAACGTTTAATGGATCCAGGTACCGATGAAAACCTCCATGGCATCGCAAGATACCACGCGCACGCGCCGACAACGCGACGGCGACGATGCAGAAGCATTGGCAGCGGCGTATCTGCGCCGCGCCGGGCTGCAAATCCAGATGCAGAACTACCGGGTGCGTGGCGGCGAACTCGACCTGATCGCGCTGGACGGCGAGGCACTGGTCTTTGTTGAGGTTCGCTACCGGAAGAGCATGCGCTTTGGCGGCGCCGCCGCCAGTATTGACCACCGTAAGCAACAACGTCTTATTCACGCGGCACAGGTGTATCTGATGAAACACCCGCACCAGGCGCATCGCGCTTGCCGTTTCGACTGCATCCTGCTTGATGCGCTCGGCACCGAACACATCGAATGGATCAAAGATGCCTTTTCGCTTATCTAAACGACACTACGGGCGCGCCGCCTGCGCCATGCTGGTTTGGCTGAGTGGGTTCGCGCTAGCGTCTGACACGCCCACCGCGCGTACCCAGGAACGCCCCGCACAGGCCAGCCTGCTGATCCAATCATCGCCGCTGGCTGGCAGCCAGTTTCACGCATTGCCCGCAGTCGTCGACCAGATCCGTGTCGGCGATCCGCTGACGTTGCAACGGGAACCGGGTAACGCGCATGACCGGAACGCCATTCAGGTGCTCTGGCAGGGCCACCTCCTGGGCTTTGTACCGCGCCGGGAAAACAAGGTCATCGCCCGCGCCCTGGATCGCAACGAACCATTGATTGCGCGCGTCGTCGCGCTGCACCCCGAAGCAGCGCCATGGCGACGCCTGCGTTTCGAGATCAGCATGCCACTGGACTCGGGCGTACCCGAAACAAAATCGGGCGACAGATCACCCCCCTAGCCCAGACATTCGATGGTCGGCGCCGCATGTTAAGATCGGCGCCATTGACCCCGGCTCCCGCCTTCTGTCGAGAGCCGCAACTACACGGAGTATCCGCATGGATTTGCAAGCCCGCGTCAGGCGCCACTTCGAAGACAGCGCCCAAACCAAACTCATGGCCGCCGAAACACTGAGCGCGCCCGTTGCTGCCGCGATCAACACCATGGTGCAGTCACTGATTGCCGGCGGCAAAATTCTGGCTTGCGGCAACGGCGGGTCGGCCGGCGATGCCCAGCATTTTGCGGCGGAATTGGTGGGACGCTTCGAACGCGAGCGCCAGGAACTGGCCGCGATTGCGCTGACGACCGACACATCGATTCTGACAGCGATCGCCAACGACTACGCCTACGATGTGGTGTTCTCGAAACAGGTACGCGCGCTGGGGCACCCCGGTGATGTCCTGCTGGCAATTTCGACCTCGGGGAATTCAAAAAACGTCATCGAAGCCATCAAGGCCGCACACGAGCATGACATGACCATCATCGCGCTGACCGGCAAGGGCGGCGGCCAGATCGGCGCCATGTTGCGCGACGGCGACGTGCATCTCTGCGCGCCGGCAGACCGTACCGCACGTACGCAGGAAACCCATCTGACCATCATCCACGCACTGTGCGACGGTATCGACGTATCGCTGCTCGGAGAGAGTGCATGACATTGAATGCCAAACGCACGCTGGTCACCGCAATGACCGCCCTATGTATCGGCAGCCAAATCACGGCCTGCGGCATTGAAACGGTCCTCATCGGCGGCGCCGTAGCCGGTAGCGCCATTGTGCTGTCGGATCGCCGTTCGATCGCCGTCTACTCCAAGGACGCCTGGATCGACATGCAGGCCGCCACGCCGCTGGGCGAAATCGGTTCAGTCGGCACCACCCATATCATCGCCAATGCCTTCAATGGACGGGTTCTGTTGACCGGCGAAGTGGCTTCTGACGCCGACAAACAGAAGGCCACCGACGTCGTCACCGCGATTTCCGGCGTGAAGGGGGTTGATAACCAGCTCGTCGTCGGCCCGGTCAGCACGCTCGAATCCCGCAATAACGACACTTTCGTCACCTCCAAGGTGAAAAGCCGTCTGCTTGGCGACAATCCGGAACTCGGCAATGCGATGAAAGTGATTACCGAGAACGGGGTCGTCTACATCTTCGGCATCCTGACGCAAAGCGAACTCGAGCGCGGCGTCGAAATTGCCCGCACCACCTCCGGCGTACAACGCGTCGTCAAAACCAGTCTGATCACGATCATTCAGGAACCGCAAGCCAAGGCGCTGGACCAGGAAGCGAAAAATGATGCGGCAAAAACGCAGGGGACGGTAACGCCGTTGCCGGATGCGTCGCAGCCCGTCACCCAGACCGTTAACTAAGAGGCCAGGGGCGAGGCGCGATCAGACGCCCTGAAGCAACCGCGCCTCTGCGGCCGACACGGCGGATGGCGTTCCCAGCAGAATCACCACGTCCCCCTCTTGTAGCCGGGTCTCCGGATCCGGCTCCAGGCCGCGAATACCGTGACGGCGAATCGCGCTGACCTCCACATCTCGCAGCACGAGCGCCTCAAGACTTTGGCCAACCGCAAAGGCGCCGCGCTCAATGAGTACCGAGCGCATACGCGCCGAATCGGCGTCGGACTCCTCTGACTCATCCGACCCGCCTTTGAAAAACCCCCGCAACAACCGGTAGCGCGTGCTGCGTGCCTCACGCGCCCGGCGCATGACCCGATTCAGCGGCACACCGAGCAGGAGCAAGGCATGCGACCCCAGCACCAGGCTGGCCTCCTGAGCATCCGGCACCACTTCGGCCGCGCCCGCCGCAATCAGTCGCGGCAGATCACGCTCGTCAGCGGTACGTACCAGCACCGGCAGCTCGGGACGCAACGCGCGACAGTGATACAACACCTTTTCCGCTGCGACCGTGTCGGCGAAGGTGATCACCACCACACTGGCGCGCTTGACGCCAGCCGCAATCAGATTCTCGCGCCGCCCGGCATCGCCGAAAAGCACCGTCTCCCCCCCCTTCGCCGCTTCACGCACGCGCTCCGGGTCCAGATCCAGCGCGACATGAGCGATGCCTTCCTGGCCCAGAATACGCGCCAGCAACTGACCACTGCGGCCAAAACCGCAGAGTACGGCGTGTTTCTGGGTGGCAATCGAAGCAGCCGCCAATTGCGTCAATTGCATCGACCGCGCCAGCCATTCTCCGGCTGAGAAACGGATCACCAGGCGATCACACCAATGCACGATGATCGGGGCCAACATCATCGAAACCAGTAGCGCCGCCAGCACCACCTGCAGAATCGGGCGGGGAGCCAGCCGCGCCGTTGCAATTTCGGTCAGCAGCACAAAACCGAATTCACCCCCGGCCGCCAACCAGAGTGCCGAGCGTAGCGCCGTTGACTGGTTACCGCCGAACAGTCGCGACAGCGTGAACACGATCAGCGCTTTAATGGTCAGGATGGCGACAATCAGCAGCAAGACCAGCCAGAACTGGTTCCAGATCACGGTCGGGTTGAGCATCATGCCGATCGTGACAAAAAACAGACCCATCAACACATCGCGGAAAGGCTTGATATCTTCTTCAACCTGGTGCCGGTATTCGGTTTCGGCAATCAGCATACCGGCCACGAAAGCGCCCAACGCCAGCGACAGCCCGGCCTCTTCGGTCAAATACGCCATGCCGAGGGTCACCAGCAACACGTTGAGCACGAAGAGTTCCGAAGACTTGCTCCGGGCGACAATATGGAACCAGCGCCGCATCCACTTCTGCCCGAGAAAGAGCACGATGGCCAGCACAGCGGTCGCCTTGAGCAGTGCGACGCCGACCTCGACCGCCATATCGGCGGCCGGCTGCCCCAGCGCCGGGATAACAATCAACAAGGGCACGACGAGCAGATCCTGCGCCAGCAGCACACCCATCACTTCACGACCATGCGGCGCCTGCAGTTCCCGCCGTTCGACCAGCAACTTTGACAGCACGGCGGTCGACGACATCGCCACGGCGCCACCCAACGCCAACCCCGCCTGCCAACTCAAACCGAAGGCCATCGCAATGCCGGCCACAGCGGTCATCGTGACCAGCACCTGCACCATACCGAAACCGAAGACGGTTTTGCGCATCGTAAAGAGGCGCGCCAGAGAAAACTCCAGACCAATCGAGAACATCAGGAATACCACCCCGAACTCTGCCAGGGTGTTGGCCGCTTTCACATTCTTGAGCAGCGATAGTGCATGCGGCCCGATAAGCAGGCCCACGAGCAGATAGCCAAACATGGGCGGCATGTTGACCCGACGCACCATAATGACCCCCAGCACCGAGGCCATCAACAGCAACGGGATCAGAGACAACGAAGACATAAGTCGGGGAATTGGTCGGGGAACGCCGGTTGGCCTAGCCGGTTTGTTATACTCGGCACCATCATACCCTTGCCGCACGCCATGTCCGCAAACCCAACCGCCGGCACTACAAATATTTCCGCCCAACCGGACGACGCCCGCATTCTGGCGCTGGCCAGCGCCGTTCTGCGTACCGAAGCAGAGGCCTTGCTTGAACTCGCACCCAGACTCGGCAAGTCCTTTCTGCAAGCGGTACACACATTGCATGGTGCACCGGGCCGCGTTATCGTATCCGGCATGGGCAAGTCCGGGCATATCGCCCGCAAGATGGCCGCCACCTTTGCCTCAACCGGTACGCCCGCCTACTTCGTACACCCGGCCGAAGCCAGCCATGGCGATCTCGGCATGGTGACCGGCGACGACGTCTTCGTGGCGCTGTCATACTCCGGCGAGTCGGAAGAGTTGCTGGCCATTCTGCCGGTACTCCGCCGCCTGGGCACACGTATCATCGCACTGACCGGCAATACCGCCTCAACGCTCGCCCGCGAAGCCGACATCGTGCTGGACGGCAGCGTGGCCCGCGAAGCCTGCCCCCATAATCTGGCGCCAACCGCCAGCACCACCGCCGCGCTGGCGATCGGCGATGCGCTGGCCGTCGCACTGCTCGAAACCCGTGGTTTCAGCCCCGAGGATTTCGCGCTGTCACACCCAGGCGGCATGCTCGGCCGCCGTCTGTTGACCCATGTCCGCGATGTGATGCATACCGATGCCGATCTGCCCTGCGTCACCCCCGACTGTTCGCTGGCTGACGCCGTGCTGGCCATTTCGCGCGGCAGTCTGGGCATGACCGTCGTCTGCGACACCCACGACAAAGTGCTCGGCATCTTCACCGATGGCGATTTGCGTCGCGCCTTCGCCAAACAACTCGACCTGCAACGGGTACGCGTCCGTGACGTGATGACGACCGGCCCCAAAACCATCGGCGCGGACCGGCTGGCAGTCGAAGCCGTCGCACTCATGGAAAAATACCGGATCAACCAGCTCATCGTCACCGATAGCGACGGCGTACTTGAAGGCGCCCTGAATATGCACGATCTGTTCCGCGCCAAGGTGGTCTGAATGTCGCAAGCGCTCAAGCAACTGAAGTTCATGGCATTCGATGTCGATGGTGTGTTGACGGACGGCAAACTGACGTATCTGCCCGATGGCACCGAAACCAAAACCTTCTATACGCTGGATGGCGCCGGCATCCGCATGCTGCAGAAAGCGGGCATGACGGTCGGCTGGATCACCGGTCGCTCATCGACGGCAGTCGCACACCGCGCCAAGAACCTCGGCATCACCCACCTGGCACAAGGCGTCAGCGACAAGCACCAGGTTTTTGCCGCCTGGCTGGCGGAGGCCGGTCTGGACTTCACTCAAGCCGGCTTCATGGGGGATGATCTCATTGATCTATCCGTCATGAAAGCGTGCGCCTTCTCGGCGGCACCGGCCAACGCCGTCGCCATCGTGCGTCAGCAGGCGGATCTGGTCACAGCAGCGCGTGGCGGCGAGGGTGCAGTCCGTACGGTGTGCGAGCACATTCTGCAAGCCCAGGACAAGCTGGCGGCATTTCTGAACAGCGGTATTCACTGATCATGCGCTGGAATCACAGCCCTGTCGTTCAACCGGTTTTGCGGGACATCATCACCGCAGCCTTTCCGATCGGTCTATTGCTGGTGCTCGCCGGCCTGTCCTATTGGCTGGCCGTCGTTTCCGAAGCCAACCCGGTCGACATCGGCGGTCGTTTCCGACATGACCCGGACACGATCATTCGCCAATTTGACGGCGTCAGTTTCGACGAACGCGGCGCGCGTAAAGCCGGCCTGCGCGGCGTCGAACTCCGGCACTACCCGGACGACGAAAGCACCACCATTCAACAGCCCTTCCTCCGTCGTTTCACCCTGAACAGCGAGCCGTCCACGCTTGCGGCCAATCAGGCCGTCGTCAACAGCGATGGTTCCGAAGTCGACCTCACCGGCGATGTCCGGGGATTCCGCCCCCCCCAGGGTGGCAAAGCCGCCGTGACGCTGACTGCGCCGCACATGCTGGTGCTCGTCGATGAAGAACGCGCCCGGACACCCGGGTTCGCACGGATACAGCAAGGCAGTTCATGGATGAGCGGTACCGGTTTTGACGCCGACAACGTGACACAGGTATTCAATTTTCACAGCAATGTCACCGGTAGTTACAAACGCTGATGCCCTACCCGAAACCGCTCCCCCCGCTTCTGTCCGGGCTACTCATCACCGCCCTGCTGCTACCCTGCGCCGCATTGGCGGATCGCAACGACGGCAGCAAACCCATGGATTTCAAGTCGCAGAGCGCGCATATCGACGACCTGCGTAAAACCTACCGTTATGTGGGTCAGGTCCGCATGACCCAGGGCACCCGGCTATTGACGGCCGACAACGTGGTGATTCAACGCGACGCGGCCGGCTTCAGCAAAAGCGTCGCAACCGGCACGACGCAAAAACTCGCCTACGTCAAACAGCGTGAAAACGACGGCAAGGGCTGGATGGAAGGCTGGGCGGAACGCATCGAATACGACGACCGGACCGATAAGCTGTTTTTTTTCGATCAGGCACATATCAAGACCTCGACCGATGACGCCAAGGGCGAAGTCATCATCTACGACAACGTGACCGAGCGTTACCAGATTCTGGCCAAGGGACAGCCGATCCCCGACCTGCGCAAGGCATTGCCCGCACAGCCCGGCGCCGCCCCGCACAAACCCGTCGAACGCAATTACTTGACGGCACCGAGTAACGTACCGTTGCCCACCAGCCCGGCACCGGCCGTCGGCACAGCGCCGGATGGCCGGGCCAAAGCCGTCATCACCCCTGAGAAGTAACCATCATCGGGCAGGGCATCAATCCGGACGGTAAACCCAACGTAACTGGCGACGCTCAACCTCAGCGATGATGTCGTTCAGCGCCTGCTCAACACGGTCAGCCTGACCTGTGACGCCGAGCTCCAGATGACGGCGCACCCCCGCTTCGGTCAACGACGGCAACGAGAACAGTTTCAGATCCGGATACTGGGCCACGATCTGTTCCATCAAACCCAGAAGCGCGCTTTCATAAGCGTTATCGCCGGTCAGGAGAATCGCCCGATCGACACTGGGCGTTTTGCTGAAACAGGCGCTGTAATAGGTATCGAGGACCCATGTCAGCATCGGGTGCGCCATCTGCGGAAAGCCCGGCACAAAATAATGCTGATACATCATGAAACCGGGAATCCGGTTGAAAGGATTCGGAATGATCGCCGAACCTTCCGGAAACGTGCCGAGCAAAAGGCGCTCCGGCGTGATGTCCGCCGCAAACCGCACCCGGATCTCGCGCTCGGCCTCCGGATGCAGCACCAATGGCACACCGAATGCGGCCGCAGCCGCCTGTCGCGTATGGTCATCGGGTGTATTGCCGATGCCACCGAAAGAAAACACCACATCGCCCGCTGCGCGCGTTCGCGCAAAGGTGGCAGCCAAACGCTCGCGATCATCCCCCAGGTATTCCGCCCAGGACAAACGCAAGCCCCGTTCGGCCATCACACCCACCAACCAGTTGAAATGTTTATCCTGCCGTTTACCGGACAGCATCTCGTCGCCGATGATGACCGCACCGAATGTCGGCAGGCTATTGACCGTATTGTTCATCGAATCCGCTCCCGGGTTGTGCGCATCACCACCTCGCCTTCGAGCACCTCACCCGCGCCATCGGCCTGCCCGCGCTGCAGGCTCAGTGCTTCCAGCGCCGCCACGGCAAACATCAGCGCCGTAAAAGAGGCCGCAAAAAAACCGACGATCGGAATATGCGCCATCAGTGCGCCAACGGCGCCCAGCACAAAAAAGCTCCCGCGAAAGCGTCTGCGCACCAGCATCAATTCGGCGTCGTCGGCATAACTGGTCAACGCATCAAAGGACAAGGTACGTGCGTTAAACCAGGCAAGCCAGCCGACCGGCAACACGAAAGCGAGACCAGGCACCAGCCAGAGCGGCAGCGTGAGCAGCCAGCCGCCGAGATAAACCAGCGTCGACATCGTACTCACCCACAACGATTGCCAGACACGGTCAGACCCATGCCGTCGCAACTGCGGATACACCGAACGCCCCAGCCAATCCGTCAATTGATTGACGACCAAGAGACCCGATACCAGCGCTGCCAACCCGTAGCTGATTGCAAACAACATCAACCAGGCTGCCACCCAGGCAAAAATATCGGCCACGCCGGTCCAGCCAATGCTGATCAGCCAGGTCGCCGGCGCCATGCCCAGAAACTGCGCGGCCAACGGTCGCAACACGGTCAACAACATCACGATCAGCGAACCGACTGCAACCACCACCGGCACCATCAACCACTTCCACAAGGCCGGGTTACGCACGGTCGCCAGGCTGCGCCAGAACACCCGTGTCACAAACATCAAATCCAAAATAGCCTCACTCTCTTCAACACTCAGGCATGGCTCAGTTGCTGCCACGCCTTCTCCAGCCGCTTGACCGAAACCGGTAGCGGCGTCTTCAATTCCTGGGCAAACAGACTGACACGCAACTCTTCCAATTGCCAGCGGAACTGGTGCAACCGCGCGTCCTGAACCCCACTTCGGGCCAGATCACGCGCCCGTCGTTCATAAGACTGCCACAAATGGTTCCAGTCTGCGAGCGCCGCCTGATCACGCGCCAAGGCCGGTGCGCCACCGCTCTTCAAGCGGTCCAGCCGCACACCATGCGCTTTCAGATAGCGCGGCAGATGCTGCAGATGATCCCGATCGATCTCGCGCACGAAACGGGGCGTTATCAATCGGTTCAAATGGGCCTCGATATCGGCGATCACCGTGGGCCAAGCCTTGGCCGACGGCAGTTTTTTACGGACTGCCGTCCACTCATCCAGTACCAGCCGCACAAGGCGACTCAGTTCCTGAATCAATAAACCCAGTCGCTCACGGCCCCGACGTGCCGCCTCGGCAAACGCTTCTGCCGTACGCGGCCAATCGCGGTCGTTCTCGGCAAGGCACGCCTGCTGGAGCGCGACCCAAAGTATCTGCTGCACCAGATCGGTCACATCACCCAGCGGCATGTAACGCATGCCGAGCGCACTGTCCTTGCGTAACTGTTTGTCGAAGCCCTTCCACGGTTCGTGCAGGGCAATCGCGAACAAACGCAACAACCCCTGCCGATGCACTTCGCGCGCAGCATCCGGTGAATCAAAAACGCGGATCGACACCGAATCGCCGTCATCCTGAAGCGCCGGGTAACCGAACAAGCGCTGACCATCGACCGTCAATTCCATCAGTTCCGGTAATTCGCCGAAGCACCAGGTCGTGATGCCGACGGTCTGCGACGGCGCCGGTAACTCCGCATCATCGGACCCGGCATGCGCGTTACGGACCTGTGTCTGCACAGCCGCCTGTGCCGACGCGCTGAATGCCTGGCGCGCCTCCTGCGCCCACCGGGCGCGCAATTCGCTCAAATGCCGCGACTGATCGCGTTGCTGACCATTGGCATCAACCAAGCGGAAATTCATGCGCAGATGCGGCGGCAGCGATTCCGGCGCAAACGCATCCGGCGTCAGCGTCCAACCGCGCGCATTCAGACCCCGCTCGAACAGAATATGGTGCATCAGTGCGTCCAGCAGGCCCGTGCGTGACCGATCTGTCCTATGGTCCTGTGCAGCGATGAATGCATCGGCAAATGCCGGCAGCGGCACCAGCTTGCTACGATAGCGCTGCGGTAACTGCTTCAGCAACTGCAATACCTTGTCACGCAACAGCCCCGGCACGAGCCACTCGCAGGCCTCCGGCGACAAGCGGTTCAGATGCGCCAACGGCAGCGTCAACGTGACCCCGTCGTCGGCAGCGCCTGGTGCGAAGTGATAGGACAGATCATAACGCGCCCCGCCGATCTCGATCTCCGGCGGAAAGTTATCCGTCGTGACGCCACCGGCCTCATGGCGCATCAGATCGTCGCGGTCCAGATACAAGCATTTCGGATGGGTCTTTTCGGCCTCGCGACGCCAGGCGTCAAAGCCGGCGCCATTGACGATATCGGCCGGAATACGCGCGTCATAAAAAGCCTCGATCAGCGCGTCGTCCACGAGCACATCCTGACGACGTTGCTTATGCTCAAGCTGTTCGATCTCTGCAATCAGTTGCTGATTATGGCGATAAAACGGCCAGCGGCTGATCCAGGCCGGATCGATCTCGCCGGCCACCAGGCCATCGCGGATAAAAATCTCGCGCGATGCCGGTGGATCCAGCGGCCCGAAATGTACGCGACGTTTGGCCTGTAGCGTCAGCCCATACAGCGTCGTCCGTTCGAAGGCGACGACCTGCATCGCCTTTTTCTCCCAGTGCGGTTCGCTATAGCTGCGCCGGATCAGATGTGCACCGATCTGTTCGATCCATTCCGGATTCACACGCGCCACACAACGGGCAAACAGCCGCGATGTTTCGGCAAGCTCCGCCGCGACGATCCACTTGCCGGCTTTCTTCTGCAGATACGATCCGGGATGCACGACGAAACGGATACCGCGTGCGCCCAGATAATCGCCCTTCTCTTCTGACTTGCAACCGATATTACCGAGCAGACCGGTCAGCAAGGCGCGGTGAATCTGCTCATAAGTCGCCGGCGTCGAGTTGAATTTCCAGCCGAGTTCGGCGGCCAGCGTGTGTAACTGGCCATGAATATCGCGCCACTCGCGCAAGCGCAGAATCGACAGAAAATTTTTCTGGCACAACTGCGTCAGCTTGCGTGCGGAGTTGTGTTTCATCGCCTCGTCGTACCAGGCCCAGAGTTTGAGCCAGGCGGTGAACTCGGATTGCTCTTCCGGACCGAACATCATGCGCCGGTGCGCCGCATCCGCCGTCTGTTGCTGCTCCGGTGGGCGCAACCGCGGGTCCTGTGCACCCAGTGCGCTGGCGATAATCGTCAACTCGGTCAGGCAATGGTTATCCCGGGCAGCGAGCACCATGCGGCCGAGGCGCGGATCCAGCGGCAATCGCGCCAGATCGCGGCCCAGCGGCGTCAGCTGTTGTCGCACGTCAGCTGTTGCAACTACGGCGCCCAGCTCCTGCAGCAACAGCAACCCATCACGAATCGCTTTGTCGGGCGGCGGCTCGATGAACGGAAACCGTGTCACGTCACCGAGCTTCAGATCCAGCATGCGCAGGATCACGTTGGCCAATGACGATCGCAGAATTTCGGGGTCGGTAAATTCGCTGCGAGTCTCGAAATCCTGCTCGTCGTAAAGGCGGATACAAATGCCGTCGGCGACGCGGCCACAACGACCGGCGCGCTGCCGCGCTGCCGCGCGCGAGATTTTTTCAATCTGCAGCTGCTCGACTTTGCTGCGGTACGAATAACGCTTGACCCGGGCCAGCCCGCTATCGATCACGTAACGAATGCCCGGCACGGTCAGCGAAGTTTCCGCCACGTTGGTCGCCAGCACGACGCGACGACCGCTGTGACCACGAAAGACGCGGTCCTGCTCCTCGGCCGACAGCCGCGAATACAACGGCAGAATTTCGGTGTGCGGCGGGTGACGCTTGCGCAGCACTTCGGCCGCCTCGCGGATTTCCCGCTCACCCGGCAGAAACACCAGAATATCGCCCAGACCACTTCGGGAAAGTTCGTCGACGGCGTCGCTGATGGCCTCGTAGAGCCGATCCTCGTCGGCCTCACGCGCTTCGTGCGCGCCACGTTCGCTCCGCGCTGAAGCATCGCGCGGATCCTCGATCGGTCGCCAGCGCACCTCTACGGGATACAGTCGGCCCGACACTTCAATGACGGGGGCGGGCTTGCCACCCATCGCAAAGTGGTTCGCAAAGCGTTCGGCATCGATTGTCGCCGAGGTGATGATAACTTTCAGATCCTGACGCTTCTGCAGCAGGCGCTTCAGGTAACCGAGCAGGAAGTCGATGTTGAGGCTGCGCTCGTGCGCCTCGTCGATGATGATCGTGTCGTAGGCCTTGAGCAACGGATCATGCTGCGATTCGGCCAGCAGGATACCGTCCGTCATCAGCTTGATCAGCGAATCCGGCGCGGTGCGATCCTGAAAGCGCACTTTGACGCCGACGCCTTCGCCAATGCGCGTGCCGAGCTCTTCGGCGACGCGTCGCGCCACCGAGCGGGCAGCCAGACGACGGGGCTGGGTATGGCCAATCAGCCCCTGTACCCCCCGGCCGAGCGCCAGACAGATCTTCGGCAACTGCGTGGTTTTACCCGAACCGGTTTCCCCGCAGACAATCACCACGGGGTTGGAGGCAATCGCCGCCGCAATCTTGTCTTTCCGGCCACTGACCAGCAGCGCTTCGGGAAACGCAATCGTGTCCGCCATCTGCGCCAGACGCTGTTCGCGTGCCGCGACTCTGGCGCTGGTTTTGCCGTCGATGGGCGGTGCTTTTCCGGTTGCGGTCTGAGTGGCTGGCGTACGCTTCATAGCCGCTATTTTAGCGGCCGCGCGGCCATCTATCAGGTAAAATCTCGGTTCCGTCGACTTTCAGCGATCCCTTGAGTGACCCTTTGAGCCCCCTATCGTGAGCCACGCCAAATCTCCTGCCGCAGACGATTCTCAAAAACTTGCCGCCGCCAGCAATTTTCTGGTGCAGGTGGTCGAGCAGGATCTGGCCGAAGGCAAGTACGCCGGTCGACACTGGTCAGGCCAGCCGGGTCCCGCCGCGCAACAAAAAGCCGGCCCTCTGGATCCGGCCGCCATCCGCACACGTTTCCCGCCGGAGCCCAACGGCTACCTGCATTTCGGTCACGCCAAATCCATCTGTCTGAACTTCGGTCTGGCCGAACGCTTCGGTGGCACCTGCCACATGCGTTTCGACGATACCAATCCGACCAAGGAAGAACAGGAGTATGTCGATTCGATCATCGAATCCGTGCAATGGCTGGGCTTCGGGTGGCAGTTCCGGGGCGAGAACAATCTGTACTTCGCCTCCGACTACTTCGGCTTTCTCTACGACTTCGCTGAAAAGCTCATCGAAGCCGGCCACGCCTACGTCGACGAACAGAGCGCCGACGAGATCCGCCAGAACCGCGGCACGCTGACCGAGCCGGGCAAGAATTCACCGTGGCGCGACCGCCCGGCCGCCGACAGCCTGGATCTGTTCCGCCGCATGAAGGCCGGCGAATTCGCCGATGGCAGTCTGGTACTACGCCTGAAGATCGATATGGCCTCGGGCAACATCAACCTGCGCGACCCGCTGGCGTATCGTATCCGTCATGCGCACCACCATCGTACGGGCGACGCCTGGTGCATCTATCCGCTCTATGATTTCACGCATGGCGTATCGGACGCACTGGAAAACATCACGCACTCCATCTGCACACTGGAGTTCGAATCGCACCGACCGCTGTATGACTGGCTCAACGAGCGCCTGGCCGAACTGGGCTGCCTCAATACGCCGCTACCGCGCCAATACGAATTCTCGCGCCTGAACCTGACTTACGTCGTCCTGTCGAAGCGCAAGCTGATTCAACTCGTCGATGAAGGCCATGTACAGGGCTGGGACGATCCACGCATGCCGACGCTCGTGGGCGCCCGTCGCCGCGGTTATACCCCGGCAGGTTTCCGCCTGTTTGCCGATCGGATCGGCGTCTCCCGTTCCGATTCGCTGATCGACTACACTGTGCTCGAAGACTGCATGCGCGAGGATCTCAATATCGCCGCCGAGCGCCGCATCGCCGTGCTCGACCCGATCAAACTGGTCATCACCAACTATCCGGAAGGCCAATCGGAGCTCTGTCATGCGCCGAACCATCCGCTCAAGCCGGAACTCGGCAAACGCGACATCCCGTTCTCACGCGAACTCTGGATCGAGCGCGAAGACTTCGCCGAAGTCCCGCCCAAGGGCTTCCACCGTCTGTATCCGGGCAACAAGGTACGCCTGCGTTACGGTTATGTGATCGAATGCACCGGCTGCGACAAGGATGCCGACGGCAACGTCACGACGGTCACCGCCACCTACTTCGAGGATTCGAAGAGCGGTACGCCGGGCGCCGACAACTACAAGGTCAAGGGCAACAGCCACTGGGTTTCGGTCGCGCACGCCTGCGCCGCCGAAGTGCGCATGTACGACCGGCTTTTCGCGCGCGCCAACCCTGGCGGCAAGTTGCCCGCTCAGTTACCAGACGTCCCCGAAGGCGTTGAAAGAAGCTTTCTCGACGATCTGAATCCGAACAGCATCACCACAATCCAGGCACAGGTCGAAGGCGGTCTCGCCTCGGTCACCCCGGAAATGGTGTTCCAGTTCGAACGTCATGGCTACTTCGTCGCCGACCGCTTCGACTCACAGCCGGGTCAGCCTGTCTTCAACCGGACCGTTACCCTGCGCGATTCCTGGGGCAAAGCCAGCTAGAACTGTTCGTCCGGCCCCAGCAGGCGCCACTGTCCGACCGGCAAATGGCCCAGTTTGATCTTGCCGATCCGGATACGCTTTAAACCAACGACGCGCAGACCGACCAGCTCACACATGCGGCGGATCTGGCGCTTGCGGCCTTCGCGCAGTACGAAACGCAATTGATCGTCGTTCTGCCAGTTCACCTTGGCCGGGCGCAACTTTTTACCATCGAGCGAGAGACCGTGGTTCAAAAGCTTCAGCCCATCGGCAGACAGCTTGCCCGTCACGCGCACCAGATATTCCTTATCGACATCGGAGTCGTCGCCGATCAAATGCCGCGCCACGCGGCCATCCTGCGTCATCACCAGCAAGCCGGTGGAGTCCACGTCCAGCCGCCCCGCTGGTGCGAGATTTCGCAACATACCGTGAGCAAACGGCTGTTGCCGTATCGAAGGATCTTCTGCCCAACGGGATGCGCCACCAATCAACTGCACTGCGGGTGTACAGCCGGGTTCCGGCTGACCAGACACATAGCCCACGGGCTTATGCAGCAGAATCGTCACGCGCTTTGCCTGTGCGTTCTGCGCCGAATGCTTCAGCGCGATCGATACATCAGGCAACACCTTCGTGCCCAAGGTATCGACCACGGCACCATCAACCAGGACCCATCCGCGTTCGATGTAGCTATCGGCCTCGCGGCGCGAACAGAGTCCGCGCTCGGCCATCAGCTTCGATAGGCGAACCGGTTCAATCATACAAAGTGCTGGAACGATTTAGATGGAATTATTTAGTGCCCAAAAGTTCGACTTCGAAGACAAGCGTTGCGTTGGGGGGAATCACACCACCGGCACCACGGGCACCATAGCCCAGCTCCGGCGGAATGGTCAGCTTGCGCTTGCCGCCCACCTTCATACCGACCACGCCCTGATCCCAGCCCTTAATGACCATGCCCTGACCCAGCGGGAATACGAACGGATCGTTACGATCCTTGCTCGAATCAAATTTCTGGCCATCCGTCAGCCAACCCGTGTAATGCACGGTTACCATTTGACCGGCTTGTGCCTCGGCACCGGTACCGACTTCCAGATCTTCAATCTTCAATGTCATCTTTTGTTTCCTTTCAGAGCAAGCGCTCACACTCATGCCCAGACCAACAGCCACGGGCAACCATAAAAAACGGGATAAAAACTGACGGCGTTGCATCAGCAGGCACAGCCATCATGAGACTTCGGGGCACCTTCGGCATCCGGGCCTTCAATCAGTACATAGGCCAGGGCGGCATCCATCGTCTGGGCATGCTGGTTGAACCAGGGCACCAGCTCTTCGGCCAGACGGCGACCAATCGCATAGTCACCCCCCTCAACCATCTGACGGACCTGCTGCACAATCGCCAGCACACGGTCATGCTCACCGATATGGCAGCCCTTGGGCGGGAAGTTCGTGCCCTCCATCCACAGACGCTCCTGCTCGAAGTGCGCTACGGTATGTGCGATGAACTGATCCACCGCCGCCAGCATCTCATTGTCTGGCACAGCCAGCATATGATTAATTTCGGCAATAAACTCGTGATGCGTTTCATCCATCTGCGGATGGTTCAACGTCCATTCGTCTTGCCAGGGAATCTGTTTAGTTGCCGTACTTGTCATGCCGCTATTATCCCTCATTCCGCAGCAGCGCCGCATCAATCAATAGCCCCGCAGCCACCATCCCGAAAACCGCTGTCACCGTGACCAGCGAGCCATAACCGGCACAGGCCAGTGGGGCGCCGCCACTCGGGTCAAAGGGAGCACAGGTTTCACCCGCCTGCACAGGGCGCTTCACGGGCTCGGTCGAATAGACCGCCTGGATGCCGAACCGGGATTTTTTATGGCCGGCGCTTTTCGCTTTACTCTGACCGGTACCAGCAGGCTTTAACTGTCCCGCCGGAAAGCGGTGATCCCGGCGCAGACAACTCCGCACCTTCGCCAGCAAGGGATCCTGCATCGTTTCACTGAGATCCGCGACCTGCACGAGTTCGCCGCGTAACTTGCCGCCGGCAGCGCCACAGGTCACCACACGCTGCTTGTGGCGTTTGCACCAGGCAATCAGGGCTACCTTGGCCGCCACCTGGTCCATGGCATCCAGCACCAGCGTCTCCGGGTCGTTGCCAATCATTTCAGCGACATTATCCGGCGTCAGAAAATCATCCACACACCGAACCACGCACTGCGGATTGATCTGCGAAATGCGCTCGGCCATGGCTTCTACTTTGGCCTGGCCTTGCGTTGCTTCCAGCGCGTGTAACTGGCGGTTGAAATTGGATTCGGCCACATGGTCCAAATCAATCAAGGTTAAACGGCCAATACCGCTCCGCGCCAAGGCTTCTGCAGCCCACGAGCCCACGCCGCCAATACCAATCACGATGGCATGTGAACCCGAAAGGCAATTCAACGCATCAGCACCATAGAGGCGGTTGATGCCGCCAAAGCGTCGCGCATGCGGATGAAGGTCAACCCCTGCAGACATAGAACTAGACCGCGCCCTTGTTCTCTTCTTGCGCTTTCCAGTAAGCGAGGCCCTGGGCATTCAGATCCAGATCCGTCGCAAAAATGGCTTTGATCTCGGCATCTGGCAGCGTGCAACCGTGGGCACGCACTTCCTTCAACAGGTAGGTCGTCATCGCGGCCTCAATCGCCTGTTTACGTGCGTCACCGGTCCCTTGCGCGTTATTCGTCATCTCGACAAAGGCATCAATGTGACGGTGCAGATCCGCCGCCAGCTTGGCTACTTCCGTCACACGGCTGTAGTGCGTGAGATAAATGCCTGCCGGGTTGAACGAGCACATCAGATCGATGGATGCATGCATCGCTTCCGGCTCGAAATTGACCGGTGTCGTGGTCGGAAAAATA
>JBLIZO010000021.1:0-4417 GCA_048859965.1 Fluviibacter sp. | reverse complement strand
ATTCAGCCAGTGCTTCGAGTGGCGAAATACTGATAATAGGGGTGCCCGAGGCGACAGCCAGCCCGTGCGACAGCGCGGCAGAGACACACAAACCGGGGAACATGCCGGGACCGGCATCGACGACGATGGCGTTCAGTTCCGGCAGCGACCAGCCTGTCTCGTTCAAGGTTCGGCGCAGCAGTGGCAACAGGGTTTCGGCATGCGGCTGACCTGGCGGGCATGACTCGGTCCGTGCAGCGAGCACTAATGGTGCATTTGCCGTTTCTTCGCCTGACCACAGACAAAAGCTACCGCGATCAGTTGCCGTTTCCAAACTGAGCAATTTGATCATCAGATTGCCTTCGTCATGCGCTCACGAGTCGTGCTCATGATCGTCTTCGTCAGCCAGTTCACCGAGTAACACGACAGCCTGTGCAATGATGGCTTCCTTGCGACCGACAGCATCCAAATGTTCATTCGTCTTGGCCTTCACGTTCACGTCCTTTTCGGGCAGATTCAGATCGGCGGCGATATTAGCGATCATGGAAGGCACATGCGGCGATAGCTTCGGGCTCTGCGCGATGACGGTCGCATCAATATTGAGAATGCCGTAGCCCGCCACTTCCACACGACGTATGGCCTCACGCAACAGCATGCGAGAATCGGCGCCGGCGAATGCCGGATCGGTATCCGGGAAATGAAATCCGATGTCGCGCAACGCGGCTGCGCCGAGCAGCGCATCGATAATGGCGTGGAGCAGCACATCCGCGTCAGAATGACCATCCAGACCATGGGTATGCGGAATCTCAACCCCCCCGATAACGAGTTTTCGTCCGCTCACTAACGCGTGAATATCGTAGCCTTGTCCGATACGAATCATGAAACACTCCTGTTTTTCGTTGCAGCAAGAATCATCGCCGCCAGCGATAAATCTTCGGAATACGTTACCTTGAGGTTGGTCAAACTGCCCGGCACCAACTTCGGTTGCAGGCCGAGGGCTTCAATGGCCGATGCCTCATCGGTCACTTGCGACAAATTACCAACCGAAAGCGCTGAGTGCAACGTACCCATCCGAAACATCTGCGGCGTTTGCGCTTGCCAGAGTTGCTGTCGGTCCACCGTGGCTTCGACCCGGTTATCCGCATCGGCGCGCTTCAGTGTGTCAGCAACGGGAATCGCCAACAGACCTCCGACCGGATCATCGCGCAAGGTGTCGATGAACGCGGTAATCTGCACCGGATGGATGCAGGGCCTCGCAGCATCATGGACCAAAATCCAATCGTCGCAATCAACTTTAGCATTTGCTGCCAACCAATTGATTCCGCTTAAAACACTGGCGGCACGCGTTACGCCACCCTCACGCACAACCCTGACCCGCTGACTGGCGCCATCTGGCAGACAGGCGTCATTCCAGACGGCATCATCCGGCGCCAAAACAACGACAATCAGATCAATTCCTGGTTCGGATAACAGGGCGCTTAGTGTATGTTGGATTAAAGGTTTGCCATTCAATAGCAAATATTGTTTGGCCATTCCGGCGCCTAAACGGCTTCCGGTTCCGGCAGCGGGAATAACGGCGAAAAACGATCTGGACATAAGAGTCATTCTAACAGCCCTGACCTACTATAATCTCGGGCTTGAACCTCATCTGACGCCGCATGCGATTACCAGCACTTCCCGGAACTGTACTTCCTGCACGACTCCCTGATATTGGACAGCGGCACACGCTGCCCGGCCTGCCGATGGGTGCGCAAAGCCTGCTGATCGCCGAGCTGACCCAACGGCGCACCCATCCGTTGCTCGTTGTATTTACGGCCGACGCCTTGGAACGCCAACGCCTTTTTGACGAACTACAGTGGCTGTTGCCAGAAAGCCGGGTCCGCCAATTACCCGACTGGGAAACGCTACCCTATGACCCGTTTTCGCCACACCACGACCTGATTTCCGAGCGGCTGGCCACCCTCTCTGCCCTGCAGCGACGTGAGTGCGACATTCTGCTGATCGCCGTACAGACGGCACTCTATCGCCTGCCCCCGCCTGCCTTTCTGGCTGCACACTCGTTCAGCTTCTGTCAGAAACAAGTACTGGACGAAGCAGCTCTCCGCTCACAGCTAGCCCTCGCCGGTTACCAGTCCGTCAGCAACGTCATCTCGCCGGGAGAATTTTCCATTCGTGGCGGATTAATCGATCTCTTCCCGATGGGCAGTAGCTTGCCTTTCCGACTGGATCTTTTTGATCGCGATATCGAAAGCATCAAAACTTTCGATGTGGATACTCAGCGCACACTCTATCCCGTTCCCGAGATTCAGCTATTGCCGGCACGGGAGTTTCCGACCGATGACCGTAGCCGCACGCTTTTCCGTCAGCGCTTCCGCGAAGTATTCGAGGGAGACCCCGCCAAAACGGGCATCTACCGGGATATCTCTCAAGGCACGCTCCCTGCCGGGATCGAATATTACCTGCCGTTGTTCTTCGAAGAAGGCGAAACTGGCAGCATCATGGATTACCTCCTGGCCAACCCGCTCATACTATTCACCAGCGATCTGAGTCCGGCAATCCAGCATTTCTGGGAAGAGGTGCGCTCGCGCTACACACTGCATCAAGGCGATAAGACCCGACCGCTGATGCCGCCGGAGGAGCTCTTCCTGAGCGAAGAAAGCTTCTTTGCTGAATGTCGCCAGATGCCGCGACTGGTGCTTGGCGAAGTCGATATAAATACCCCATCCGCCGTCGGCAAGGACACAATTACGGCGTTGCCGTCAATCGGTTTGGATCGACGCAGCGAAGAACCGCTCCGTGCATTCCGTGAATTTCTGACGTGGCATCAGGATAAGGTCATCGTCATCGCCGAGACCCCTGGGCGCCGGGAAAGTATTTTGACGCTGTTTCAGGACGCCGGCCTCGCTGTCCGTGTGGCGGAGACCTTTGCCGATGCACTGGCTAGTGAGGATGACCTCCTCCTCATCACCGGTGCACTACACTATGGCTTCAGAATGCCGGGCTTGGCGCTCATCACCGAATCTGAGCTCTTTGCCGGCACGCCACGTCGCAAAAAGCAGGCGCGTAAGAAATCTGGCGTCGATAACTGGCTGCGTGACCTCACCGAGCTCCGTATTGGCGACCCCGTCGTCCATGAAAGCCACGGCGTGGCCCGTTATCGGGGGCTAACCCATCTCGATCTCGGTGATGGCGATACCGAATTCATGACGCTGGAGTTTGCCAACGACGCCAAACTCTATGTGCCCGTTTCTCAGATGCATCTGATCAGCCGCTATTCCGGTGGCGACCCGGACCAGGCGCCAGTTCACACGCTGGGCAGCGGCCAATGGGAGAAGGCCAAACGTAAAGCCGCCTTGCAGGCGCGCGATACCGCCGCCGAATTGCTGGCACTTTACGCCACACGCGCTGCGCGACAGGGTTTTGCATTCGAATGGACTGAAAGTGACTACGAACGTTTCGCCGATGGTTTTGGCTTTGAAGAAACGGTCGACCAGTCCGTGGCCATCGATGCGGTGCTTTCCGACATGCGCTCCGGCCAACCAATGGATCGACTGGTCTGTGGCGATGTCGGCTTCGGCAAGACCGAAGTGGCGCTGCGCGCTGCTTTCGCCGCCGTCGCCGGCGGTAAACAGGTGGCTGTGCTCTGTCCGACGACCCTGCTTTGTGAACAGCATGCCGATAACTTCCGCAATCGCTTTGCCGATTGGCCCGTCAAAGTTGTTGAGCTCTCGCGCTTCCGCACCGCCAAGGAGAGCCAGGCAGCACTTGACGAAATGGCTGATGGCCGCGCCGACATCGTGATCGGCACACACCGTCTGATCCAGAATGACGTCAAATTCGCTCGACTCGGCCTACTCATCATCGATGAAGAACACCGATTCGGCGTCAAACAGAAAGAACAGCTCAAGGCACTGCGCGCCGAAGTCGACGTGCTGACGCTCACTGCCACACCGATCCCGCGCACGCTGGCCATGTCGCTCGAAGGCCTGCGCGATTTCTCGGTGATTGCTACCGCACCGCAGAAGCGTCTGGCGATCAAAACCTTCGTTCACACGCTGTCCGACGGCATCATCCGTGAAGCCGTTCTGCGCGAACTCAATCGCGGCGGCCAGGTCTACTTTCTGCACAACGAGGTCGACACCATCGAGAATATGCGCGAGCGTCTGGTCAAACTGGTGCCGGAAGCGCGTATCGTCATCGGTCACGGCCAGATGAACGAACGCGAACTCGAAAGCGTCATGCGGGACTTCACGCAGCAACGCGCCAACGTGTTGCTCTGTACGACGATCATCGAAACCGGCATCGACAATCCCCACGCCAACACCATCCTGATCAACCGCGCTGACAAATTCGGCCTCGCCCAGTTGCACCAATTGCGTGGCAGGGTTGGCCGTTCGCATCACCAGGCGTATGCCTATCTGTTAACTGATGAGATCGG
>JBLIZO010000020.1:0-3176 GCA_048859965.1 Fluviibacter sp. | reverse complement strand
AAGGCTGCTATCACGGTCATGCCGATAGCCTTCTGGTGAAGGCCGGTTCCGGTCTACTTACCTTCGGCAACCCGTCTTCGGGTGGCGTGCCCGCTGATGTGGCGGCGCATACGCTGGTGCTACCTTATAACGATATCGATGCCTTCAACGAAGCGATTGAGATCTATGCCGACAAGCTAGCGGCGGTGATCGTCGAACCGATTGCTGGCAATATGAATCTGGTCGATCCGGGCAAGGCTTTCCTGCAAGCGCTGCGCGACGGCTGCACCCGTGTGGGTGCCGTACTGATTTTTGACGAAGTGATGACGTGCTTCCGCGTTGGCCTGCAGGGCGTGCAAGGTCATTACGGCATCACCCCCGATCTGACCACACTGGGCAAAATCGTTGGCGGCGGTATGCCACTGGCTGCCTTTGGTGGCCGCAAAGACATCCTCGCCTGCCTGGCCCCACTGGGCCCGGTCTACCAAGCCGGTACGTTGTCCGGCAACCCGGTGGCCGTGGCTGCGGGCCTGACCACGCTGAAGAAGCTCCGGGCACCCGGCTTTTACGAATCACTGGCGGAACGCACCCGCCAACTCACCGATGGCCTCACTGCCGCCGCCTGCAAACATGGCGTAGCGTTTTCAGCACAAGCCGTGGGCGGTATGTTTGGCCTGTATTTCCGTGAAACACCGCCAACCAGTTATGCAGAAGTCATGCAGGCCGATACCACCCGCTTCAACCGCTTCTTCCACGCCATGCTGGACGTACCCGGTGAAGGCCATTACTTTGCGCCTTCGGCCTTTGAAGCCGGTTTCGTCAGCGCCACCCATACGCCGGCCGATATCGCCGCCACGGTTGCGGCGGCCGATGCGCAATTTGCGAAACTGGTCTGACTTGCGGTAAACGGGGTTTTCCTTTAATTTCAGTCTGTTCCTCGGTCAGCGCGCGCTGGCCAGACCTTTAGCTCGTTAGGGGTGCCCGCCGTTTGGGCTGAGAGAGACCCTTGGCACCTGATCCGGTTAATACCGGCGTAGGGAAACGAATGATTCTGGATTTATTCACTGCGGTTGCAACACCTGATGATCGAGACAACGGTCAGAGTAACGTGCGCCGGTTATTTAAGGGTGCACCGCCCAAGGTGCTGTCGATTGGTGGCATTGACCCGAGCGGTGGCGCAGGCCTTCTGGCCGACATCAAAACCTTTACCGCACTCGGCGCTTACGGCTGTGGCGTGGTTGCTGGACTCACCGCGCAAAGTACGCAAGGCGTCACCGCCGTGCAGCTCCCGTCGGCTGAATTCGTTGGCGCGCAAATCGATACCCTGCTCGCCGACGTTGACGTTACTGCCGTTAAAACCGGCATGCTCGGCCAAGCGGCCAACGTGCAAGTCGTGGCGGAAAAATTGGCCAAGCACAGTCAGGATAATCTGGTGCTCGACCCGGTGATGATTGCCAAGAGTGGCGATGCACTCCTCAACAAAGAAGCCACCGGGCTGCTGCGCGATGCGCTAATCCCATTGGCACGTCTACTCACCCCCAACCTGCCGGAAGCCGGTGCGCTGCTCGACGAACGCGGCCCGGAAACGCCCAAGGAAATGACGCGCACCTGCGAACGTCTTCACAAGCTTCTGTGCCAGGAAAACAACCGCTGGATTCTGCTCAAAGGGGGGCACCTCCCCGGCGGCGAACTTATTGATCTGCTTTACGATGGTGACCGCATGATCGAGTTGCGCGCTGAACGTTTTGATACGCGCCACACGCATGGCACGGGCTGCGCATTATCTGCGGCAATCACTGCGCTCATCCCGCAATGCGCCGACATCCCGACGGCCGTTAGCCATGCGCACACCTGGCTACAACAAGCCATTCGTCGCGCCGACGAACTACAAATTAGTCGTACACCTCAGACCGGCCACGGCCCTGTTCACCATACGCATGCGTTAGGCATTGCCTCATAACGCAATAACAAACTCACAGAGAATCATTAAGGAAAAACCATGAACGCCAAACAGCCTTTTGTTGCCAATCAGGCACACGTTGATGAAGCCGCCATCGCACCGCTGCCGAATTCGCGCAAGGTCTATATCGAAGGTTCGCGCCCGGACATTCAAGTGCCGATGCGCGAGATTTCACAATCGGATACACCGACCGGCATGGGTGGCGAGAAGAACCCACCCATCTATGTCTACGATTGTTCGGGCCCGTACACCGACCCGACCGCCAAGATTGATATCCGTGCGGGGCTGCCAGCGCTGCGTCAACAATGGATTGAAGAGCGCGGCGACACGGAAGTGCTGGAAGGCCTGACCTCCGATTTCGGTCGTGAACGCGCCAACGACAAGGCGCTCGATGAACTGCGCTTCCCCGGACTGCACCGCAAACCGCGTCGCGCCAAGGCTGGTGCCAACGTCACGCAGATGCACTATGCCCGCAAAGGCATCATCACGCCGGAGATGGAATACATCGCCATCCGTGAAAACATGCACCGCGAAAAATATCTGGCGGATCTGAAGAACTCGGGTCCGCAAGGTGAACGGCTGGCAAAGCTGCTGGGTCGTCAGCACCCGGGTCAAGCCTACGGCGCTGCTATTCCACCCGTGATTACGCCAGAATTCGTGCGCGATGAAATCGCCCGCGGCCGCGCCATCATCCCGAATAACATCAATCACCCGGAAAGCGAGCCGATGATCATCGGCCGCAACTTCCTCGTGAAGATCAACGCCAACATCGGTAACTCAGCGCTGGGTTCCTCGATCAGCGAAGAGGTCGACAAGATGACCTGGTCGATCCGCTGGGGTGGTGATACGGTGATGGATCTGTCGACCGGCAAGAACATTCACGAAACACGTGAGTGGATCATCCGCAATTCACCGGTACCGATTGGTACTGTGCCCATCTACCAGGCGCTGGAAAAGGTCGACGGCAAGGCCGAAGACCTGACCTGGGAACTGTTCCGTGACACGCTCATCGAGCAGGCCGAACAGGGCGTCGACTACTTCACGATTCACGCCGGCGTGCTGCTGCGCTATATCCCGATGACGGCCAACCGCATGACGGGCATCGTCTCGCGCGGCGGTTCGATCATGGCCAAGTGGTGCCTCGCGCATCACAAGGAGAGCTTCCTCTACACGCACTTTGAAGACATGTGCGAGATCATGAAGTCCTACGACGTCGGCTTCTCGCTCGGCGACGGCC
>JBLIZO010000019.1:0-10062 GCA_048859965.1 Fluviibacter sp. | reverse complement strand
GCAACTGCGGGTCGTTCCTTAATCGACTTAGTCGACTTAGAACGCGATATTGGCGCGCAGGCCGATAATCGTCGCATTGGGGATCGCCTGGTTCGGGTTATTGGGCATTGGCGCCTTGCCTCCCGGATTGATCGATAACTGTGCGAACGGTTGCAGCGACAACCATGGCGAAATCGGTGCCTGATAGGTCAGTTCGAGCAGTTGCTCGGGTCTGGGCATCGGCGTACAGGTACCGCTCAAGGCGTTCTGCGACGCGATCTGGTTGTTGAGATAGGGTGTGAACTTCGCCCAGGCGAAGGCCAGTCCGAGAATGTCATTGGGGCGGCCGCCAAAGAGGCCGGTGTAGGCCAGCCCCAGGTCAACATATGACGTGATGACGTTGCGGCTCTGCTGTGGGTTGAACGCTACTCGTGCAAAAGCGCTCAGGCCCTGCGTGGTGCTGTTGTCTTCACGGTACAGGGTTTGATCGGCGAGCGCGTAGACGGCGTATTGACTGCGATAGGTTTTGTTGACCGGATTGGTGAATGAGCGGCCGGTTTCTGACAACGTGACGTTGTCAACGGTGTTGCTGTTAAACCAACCGCCGACCTTGTAGTTGCCGGGCAGTGTTTTGTCGCCGAACGTCCATTGCGGGGTGTAAGCGAGTTCCAGCCAGGAAAGAACACCATTACCGGTGGGGAAATCCGTGCCGTAGTTCGTTTGTGTGGCGGTCGGTCCGACAGGTTGACCGTTCATGATGCTGCCGGTGATTGCCCAGTCGGTGTCGAATTGGTACGTGGCCATGACCCCGGGGGAAGCATTCGGGTACCCCGGGCCTTCGCCAGGCATGTTGACCTCCCAGCTATCCGGAAAGCCGAAGGTCGAGTTGACAAAAACATTGGCTGTCGGGCTGATCACGTAATAACGGTCGCCTTCCAGCAGCCCGGCACGCAGTTGCAGACGATCATCCAGGAGCTTCTGCTCCAGCCAGAATTCGCCTATTTTGCCGATGGATGGGTTCGCCTCGACATTGGTGACAGTCATGATGTTGCCAACGTATTGGCTTGACAGGTTCTGGCCCTGAATCCCGTAAGCGGACAAGTGCAGCTTGGCGCCACGCCAGCCCAAGGCCTTGTTGAGATCATGGTCGACCTCAAGATTCAGTAAGCCGTTATACACGAAGCCCTGGCGGATGCCGCCGCGCGTATTGCCCACATAGTCGCTGGTCTGGTGCAATGAAAACTGGATACCGTAGTCGTCCAATAGCGGCCGTAACCCCCACCAGTCACCGAGTAGGGTGCTCTGATGCCAGACATCGGGCGTCTTCGGTTTCGATTGTTCTGGCGCGACGCGCGGTAATGACGCACCGGCCAGCATCTGTTGCGCCTGCACTTCACCCGGCAAGGTGTAGAGCGGCAACGTGATGCTCGCGGTACATGCCAGAAACCGGCAAAGTTTTTTGAGCGCCATGGGGTTGATCGAATCGTCAAAACAAAGGCCACCCGAAGGTGGCCTTTGTTCGGTAGTCACTGCGTATGCTTGACCTTAGGCAGCCTGTTTGTTGGTCTCGGCCATGCTCAAGGTGCTGAGCTGACGAATCAGTTCCAGTTCCTGAGGCAGGCGTTCGGCCAGCTTGTCGAACCATTCCTTGTGCGATGCCAGTTCCTGCTGCCAGCCAACCGTGTCGAGCTGGGTCAGGCGCTGGAATTCCTCACGAGTCATGTCCAGGCCCGTCCAGTCGATGTCCTCGAAGTTCGGCGTCCAGCCCAAAGCGGTTTCCTTGGCGGCGACACGACCCTTGACGCGGTCGATGATCCACTTGAGCACGCGCATGTTGTCGCCGAAGCCCGGCCACATGAACTTGCCCTCTTCATCGAGGCGGAACCAGTTGACGCAGAAGATACCCGGCGGGTTATCAACGGTTTTACCCATGTTCAGCCAGTGGCGGAAGTAGTCGCCCATGTTGTAGCCGCAGAATGGCAGCATGGCGAACGGGTCGCGGCGAACCACGCCTTGAGCACCGAAAGCAGCGGCGGTGGTTTCCGAACCCAGCGTCGAGGCCAGGTAGACACCGTAGTTCCAGTTGAAGGCTTCATAGACCAGCGGCACAGTCGTTGCGCGACGGCCACCGAAGATGAAGGCCGAGATCGGCACGCCAGCCGGGTCTTCCCAGGCGGCATCGACCGACGGACACTGTGCGGCCGGGGCTGTGAAGCGGGAGTTCGGGTGCGCCGCCTTGCGACCGGTTTCCTTGCCGATTTCCGGCGTCCAGTCTTTGCCTTGCCAGTCGATCAGGTGCGACGGTGCTTCCTTGGTCAGACCTTCCCACCACACATCGCCGTCGTCGGTCAGCGCGACATTGGTGAAGATGATGTTTTCCTTGAGGGTGGCCAGCGCGTTGTAGTTCGTTTTTTCGCTGGTGCCCGGCGCAACGCCGAAGAAACCGGCTTCCGGGTTGATGGCGTAGAAGCGGGTGACGCCGTCCTTGTCGGTACGCGGCTTGATCCAGGCGATGTCGTCGCCGATGGTGGTGATCTTCCAGCCGTTGAAGCTTTGCGGCGGGATCAGCATGGCGAAGTTGGTTTTGCCGCAAGCCGACGGGAAGGCGGCAGCGACGTAGGACTTTTCGCCTTCCGGCGATTCGACGCCGAGGATGAGCATGTGCTCGGCCAGCCAGCCTTCATCGCGCGCCATGGTCGAGGCGATACGCAGCGCGAAGCACTTCTTGCCGAGCAGGGCGTTGCCGCCGTAGCCTGAACCGTATGACCAGATCTCGCGAGTTTCCGGGAAGTGGACGATGTACTTGGTATCCGGGTTACACGGCCAGGCCACATCTTTTTCACCGTGGCCCAGCGGGGCGCCAACGGTGTGCACGCACGGCACGAATTCGCCGTCGGTGCCGAGCAGTTCGACGACCGCTTTGCCCATACGCGTCATGGTACGCATGTTAGTGACGACGTAGGGCGAATCCGAAATTTCCACGCCGATGTGGGCGATCGGTGAACCGAGCGGCCCCATCGAGAACGGAATCACGTACATCGTACGACCCTTCATGCAGCCCTTGAACAGACCATTCAGGGTGTTACGCATCTTGGCGGGGTCTTCCCAGTTGTTGGTCGGACCGGCATCGATCTGCTTTTCCGAGCAGATGTAGGTGCGGTCTTCGACACGGGCCACATCCGACGGATCGGAGAAGGCGAGGTAGGAATTCGGGCGCTTGGCCTCGTTCAGCTTGATCAGGGTACCGGCTTCGACCATCTGGGCGCACAGGCGATCATATTCTTCCTGCGAGCCATCACACCAGACCACCTGTTCCGGTTCGGTGAGTTGCGCGATTTGTTCCACCCAGGCTTTCAGGCGGGTGTTCTTTACGTATTCCGGGGCGTTGATGGCGACCATGGTTTCTCCTGTGTGTCCGTGGCATCCCTGAGGGGGGTGCTGGCTTAGGCTGGTTTGTGCTTGTCGACCAGTCTTTATCGGGTTGCGGTAAACCGTAATTATCTCACTTCGCGCACGACAGAGAAAGTCGGCGTATCCTATGAGAGGTATAAGAAAAATCAAAAAAACAACAAAAAATCCGGAGAATCAACGTCGTGTCAGAGAAAATTAAAGAAAATCAGCCGGTTGGAATGAGCGCCGCACAACAGAACACACAGCGGCTGCGCGAGTCCGCTCTTTATTACCACCGTTTTCCGAAGCCCGGCAAAATTGCGGTCACGCCGACCAAGCAGTTGACCAACCAGTATGACCTGTCGATGGCCTATTCGCCGGGTGTGGCGGCGGCCTGTGAAGAGATCGTCGCCAAACCCGATGAAGTGGCGACGCTGACGTCGCGCGCCAATTTGGTGGGTGTCATTACCAACGGTACCGCCGTATTGGGTCTGGGGAACATCGGTCCGCTTGCCGCCAAGCCTGTGATGGAAGGCAAGGGTGTCCTATTCAAGAAATTTGCCAACATTGATGTCTTCGATCTGGAAGTGAATGAAAACGATCCGGATAAGCTGGTCGAGATTATCGCCAGCCTGGAGCCGACGTTTGGCGGCATCAACCTGGAAGACATCAAGGCGCCGGAATGCTTTTACATTGAGAAGCAGTTGCGTGAGCGCATGAAGATCCCGGTGTTTCATGACGACCAGCATGGCACGGCCATTGTGGTGGGCGCCGCGTTGCTCAATGGATTGCACCTGCTCGGCAAGGATCTGACGCAGGTGAAGCTGGTGACATCAGGCGCAGGCGCTGCGGCGCTGGCCTGTCTGGGTTTGCTGGTGCAGTTGGGGATCCCCGTCGAAAACATCTGGGTGACGGATATTCACGGTGTGGTCTATGAGGGGCGTCCGGAAGATATGGATCCCATCAAGGCGCGCTATGCCAAGCAAACCGATGCACGCAAACTGGCCGAAGTGATTGAGGATGCCGATGTGTTTCTGGGCCTGTCGGCCGGCGGTGTGCTCAAGCCGGACATGGTGGCGAAGATGGCCAAGAATCCGTTGATTCTGGCGCTTGCCAACCCGACGCCAGAAATTCTGCCGCATGAAGTGACGGCGGTACGAGACGATGCCATCATCGCGACCGGCCGTTCGGATTATCCGAATCAGGTCAATAACGTCCTCTGCTTCCCCTTTATTTTCCGGGGGGCGCTGGATGTCGGTGCGTCAACCATCACTGAAGAAATGAAGCTGGCGGCCGTGAAGGCCATTGCCGATCTGGCACGCGCTGAGCAATCGGATGTGGTGGCGTCGGCCTACGGTGAAAAAGTCAGCGGCTTCGGTCGTGAGTATCTGATCCCCAAGCCATTCGACCCACGCCTGATCGGCAGGATGGCGCCGGCCGTGGCGCAAGCGGCGATGGATTCCGGTGTGGCGACGCGCCCGATTCGCGATTGGGACAGCTATCTGCAGAGCCTCAACGAGTTCGTCTATCACTCCGGCATGATCATGAAACCGGTGTTTGCGCAGGCCAAGTTGTCACCCAAGCGCATCGTCTTTGCTGAGGGCGAGGAAGAGCGTGTGTTGCGTGCGGTACAAGTTGTTTGCGATGAAGGTATCGCCAAGCCGATTCTGATCGGCCGTCCGGCTGAAATTGAACGCAAGATCGAAGTCGCCGGATTGCGTATTCGCCCTGGGGTGGATTTTGAAGTCATCTACAACGATGGTGCGTTCTTTGAGGAACACTATGACGAGTTCTGGCAGGAGTACCACCGCCTCACCGAACGGAAAGGTGTGGCGCAGGAGTATGCCAAGCGCGAAATTCGCCGTCGTGCGACGCTTTATGCGGCGCTGATGGTGCACTTAGGCTATGCCGACGGCCTCGTATGCGGCACGTTTGGTCGTTACGAGCTGCATCTGACGCATGTAGAAAACATCATTGGTAATGCACCAGGCGTGACGCGTCTGGCGGCCATGAACCTGCTGATGCTGCCGAGCCGGACAGTTTTCGTGGCCGATACCTATGTCAACTACAACCCAACGGTGGATGAACTGGTACAAACCACCCTGTTGGCGGCAGAAGAAGTCCGCCGCTTCGGTATCGCGCCGAAGGTGGCCTTGTTGTCACATTCGTCATTCGGTAGCCTCGATACACCGACTGCGGAAAAGATGCGTGCGCTGCTGGCGCGCTTGCGCGAGGTGGCGCCGACCCTGGAGGTTGAGGGTGAAATGCACGGTGATGCCGCGCTGGATGAAGTGATTCGTTCGCAGGTGTTCCCGAACAGCCGTCTGAAAGGTCAGGCCAATCTGCTTATCATGCCGAATCTGGATGCTGCGAACATCGCCTTCAACCTGCTCAAGGTGGCTGCGGGCGATAACCTGACGGTGGGCCCGATTCTGCTCGGTTCGCGTAAACCGGCACATATTCTGACGCCGACAGCGACCGTGCGCCGGATCGTCAATGTCACTGCGCTGGCGGTCGTTGATGCCTTGATGGATGAAAGCGCACTCAACTGAGATAACGCTTAAGCTCATCAGCCTATCTTCTTATTCTGAATCAATTTTTACCCACAATTTTTTTGAAAAGCGGGGTCTTTGCGATAAAATACCGCCATTGTTTAAATTCGGGTATGCAGACCAGTCTGTGAACCCCATGCGGTGGTGTTTATGCCTACATTCAAGCGTTCCATGATCTCCCGATTGCTACTGGCGCTGCTGGCGGGCGGCGTCGTGTCTCTGTCATGTTCGTTGCCGGTACAGGCAGCCGGCAGTAAAGATGCCGACAACGGTAAGAATGCCAAGAGTACAGCGGCCAGCAAGTCGGCCAAAAGTGCGAAGGCGGCTAAAAAAACCGCCAAGCCAGTGAAGTCGCAGGCGATGAAAGAAACGCCGGCGACCGTCGCCGCTCAGAAAGCCGCAAAAGAAAAGGTCGTTTCGGCGACCTCGAAAAAACCCAGTCGTCTGATTGCGAGCAAGAAGCCGCGTGATAATCCGCCGGATCACTGGGGTGAATGGAACGGCCCGAGCGGCAGTTCGCCCGGCTTGCATTCTCATGCCGCCTTGCTGCTCGACATGCAGAATGGCGAGGCCCTGTATCAGAAGAACGCCTCGCAAGTCGTGCCGATTGCTTCGATCACCAAGCTGATGACGGCGATGGTGATGCTCGACGCGCATCTGCCGATGAATGAAGAGTTTTACATTACCGATGACGATGTGGATACGCTGAAAGGCAGCCGTTCGCGTCTGGCCGTCGGTACGCAACTGTCTCGCCAGGAAGCCCTGGTGCTGGCACTGATGTCCTCGGAAAACCGTGCGGCCCATGCGCTGGGTCGCAACTATCCGGGTGGGATTCCGGCCTTTGTGGCTGCCATGAACCGTAAGGCGCAGGAACTCGGCATGACCAATTCCCGTTTTCTGGATCCGACAGGCCTGAATTCCGGCAACGTTTCGACGGCGCGCGATCTGGCCAAGATGGTGACGGCAGCCTCAAAATATCCGGCGATTCGTGAAGCTTCGACCACGTCTGACGCGAAGTTTGATGTGCGTGGTCGTATTCAAGAATACCGCAACACGAATCCGCTGGTCCGCTCGGATAGCTGGGATATCGGCGTGACCAAAACCGGGTTTATTCGTGAAGCGGGCAAGTGCCTTGTGATGCAGGCCAAAGTGAATAATCGCCCGATGGTGTTTGTGCTACTGGATTCGGAAGGTTCGATGACGCGTGTAGGCGATGCGAACCGCCTGAAGAAGTGGGCGGAAGCCACGCGTAGCTGAGTCGCCGCTGAGGACGCTAGTTTTTGGCGCCCAGCGCGCGTGAGACGCTTTGCGCGCATTGCTTGAGGGCGGGTACCCAAGCCGCCTCATGTTCGCCGAAACGCTCGCTGGGAGACGACACCGAAATGGCGGCCACCAGCCTGCCCTGGTCGTCGCGTACCGGTGCAGCGACGCAACGTAGTCCCAGTTCGGCCTCTTCGTTGTCAAAGGCGATGCCGTATTTTTGTACATCCTTCAATGCGTTGGTGAGTGTATTCAGCTTGGTGAGCGAGTGCTCGGTATTGCCGGGTAATCCCGTCCGTGTCGTGTAATCCGCAATCTGTTCGGGCGTGTCTTCCGCCAGAAAGAGTTTGCCGAGCGAGGTTAGATGCAACGGTGCGCGCGACCCGACGCGATAGACCACGCGAATACGCGATGCATTGGCCGAGGCGCGGTCCAGGTAAATGATGTCATCGCCATCCCGAATCGCCAGATTGACAGGTTCACCAAGGGTGTTATGCAGCGCTTCAATAAAGGGCCGCGCTACGTCCCGTACTTCCAGACGTTCACGCACGAGATTGCCATATTCCAGCCAGCGCAGGCCGAGCCGGTAAAGGCCGCCAGCCTGATGTTCGACCAGGCCGATGGCGGCCAGTGCACCAAGGATGCGGTGCACGGTGGAAACATGCAGGCCGGATTCGCTGGCCAGCGTCTTGAGCGTCGTCGGTGCATGCTGACTGGCCAGCAACGATAGCAGACAGTCCGCCCGATCAAAAACCTGAACGCCCGTCGGTGTCGGTGCGTTGCTGGTCGTTGCGGTCATGGATGTTTGGCTCATGGGTGGGTGACAAAGGCAGAGAACGGAAGCGCTGTGACGCAGCGTGCGGAGACTGCGGCTACAATACAGTGCATTGTGCCGACGGGTCTATTTTACTATGTGAAAACCGCCGGGATTCCTGATCGTTGGCGATCTCGCCACATAAAAGAGACGAAGCATCATGACCGGTTGTTGTACCTTGCCGCCGCGCGAAGCCCCTGCCATTCCCTTATGGATCAACGGACGTCCCGTGTTAGCCATGGTGCCGACTTTTCACGAGATTCGTGAGTCTGCGACGCAGCGTTTGATCCGTCGCGTGCCGTTGGTGGATGAGACATTGGCGGCTACGGCAATAGCCAACGCCCATCAGGCAAGCGGTCTGTTGCCAGTGACGATGGCCCGTTTTCTCCAGGAATTGGTGGCCGCCTTGGAGGAGCTGGAAGGGCATTTTGCCGGCCTTTCGGCGGTCGAAAGTCATACGCACCTGGATGCGGGTAAGGCCGACGTTGCTCATGCCATAGCCTATGTGCGGGACCTGTTGGCGCAACCGGCTATCGGTGAGGTCCCGTCGCAACAGGGTACGGGTCACGTTATATTGGCCCTGGCGGGCCCAGGGTTGCCGTTATCTGCCGCCGTCAAGCTCGTGTTACCTGCGCTTGTGTGTGGTGGGGCTGTAACGCTTGTGCCATCGCCGGATGCCCCGTCATGTGCACTGGCGTTGGCGGAGCTGTGTGGTCAGTGCGGTCTGACCGATGGTCTGTTCAATGTGGTGTATGTCGATGAGGCGGTTGCTTTGTCACTGGTACATCAACCGGGGGTCAAGCAGGTTCGCTTGTTTGGACCGAGTGCCTGGGCGCAACGCTGGCAGACCGCCGCGATGGATTGGACGGTTCCCTGCGAACTGGTGCTGGCCTGATCCGATGAAGCCGTGATGGTCATTGCAGCCAGGGTTTGATCCAACTGACCAGACCCGGTAGGGCAATCGCCGTGAGCAATCCGTTCAACCCCATGCCGAGCGCGGCAAACGCCCCCATCGTTTCGTTGATCTGAAATGCGCGGGCGGTCCCGATGCCATGCGCGGTAACGCCCAGTGCGAACCCCGCCACGGCATCATCGCGTACGTTGAGCCAGCGGTAGAGCGTTTGAGCGACCATCGCACCGAGAATGCCGGTCACGATGACCATGACGGCCGCCAACGAAGGGTGGCCACCGATTTTCTCGGCGATCCCCATGGCGATGGGGGTCGTGACTGATTTGGGTGCCAGTGACAGCAGCGTCGGCAGGCTGCCACCCAACCAATGCCCCACGAAGACGGCGCTTAACATGGCGGTCAATGAGCCGCCCACCAGAGCGATGGCCAGCGGTCCGGCCATGCTGATCAGCCGCCGGAATTGCCCGTAGAGCGGGATGGCCAGCGCCACCGTGGCCGGTCCCAGCAGAAAATGCACGAACTGGGCACCTTCAAAGTATTGATGATACGGCGTGCCAGTGGCGGTCAGCAATGATACGAGCAGGACGATAGAGATCATGACCGGGTTGGCAATGGGACGTTGGCCGCAACGCTGATAGATATGAAAGGCGATTTGGTAGGCGACCAGCGTCATCGTCAGCCAGAACAGTGGCGTAGCGGATAGATAGACCCAGGTCTGGTTCAGGCGCTCAGGCATCAGATGCTCCCGGGGTCGATGGGTGCCGCATCAGGGCTTTCAGAATCAGTGCAGTCACGGTCATGCCGCCGACCGTGCTGATGATCAATGCGCTGGTGATCGGTAACCATTCATCGGCAATGAGTTGTAAATAGATCATCACGCCGGTACCGGCGGGCACGAAGAGCAACGAAAGGTGTTGTAACAACACATTGGCCGTCTGTTGCATGGATTGTGGAATGGGGCGTCCGGTATGGCCTCGGATGACCAGCGTCAGAAATAGAAGTGCCATGCCGATCACGGGCCCTGGCACGGGGAGTGCGAGCACATGCACCAGAATTTCTCCGGTCAGTTGGTATAACAGTAGCCAGGTAAGGGCAGCGATCATGAGATTAGCTCCGCAAAGACAGACGGCACCCGCAGGTGCCGTCTTTGCCTGAAG
>JBLIZO010000018.1:0-15208 GCA_048859965.1 Fluviibacter sp. | reverse complement strand
GGATAAATGCTGTCAGGGTCAGAGCTGTCTGCCCAAAACCGAACAGGTTGATACAACCGAAAAAAGACGGAAAAAGGCAGGCTGTTCAACATCTTGTTGAGGTGAACAATGTCTGAAAAAGTCTTTAACGTGCTCTTTCTTTGCACTGGCAACTCTGCTCGCAGCATCATTGCAGAATCTATGCTTAACCATCTGTGTCGGGATCGTTTCAAAGCCTATAGCGCCGGCAGCATGCCTGCCGGAACTGTTAACCCGCATGTGCTGGAGATCCTGCAACGCAATCGTATGCCCACAGAGGACGTTCGCAGCAAGAGCTGGGATGAGTTTGCAACCGACGACGCCCCGAAACTCGATTTTGTGTTCACCGTTTGCGATCAGGCCGCCGGTGAGGTGTGTCCGGTCTGGCCAGGGCAACCGATGACCGCGCACTGGGGTCTGGAAGATCCGGCGCAGGTTGAAGGTGATGAGGCACAGAAGAAGGCGGTCTCTGATGCGTTTATGCAACTGAATCGTCGGATTGGAATTTTCGTTAATCTGCCGCTCGAAAAACTTGCTCGTCAGTCACTCCAAAAAGAATTGGATGACATTGGCACGTTGCCACGCAATTAAGGAATCAAAATGACGAACGTGAAGAATGTCCTTATCCTCTGTACCGGCAATTCTTGTCGGTCACAGATGGCTGAAGCCCTGATTACGCATGACCTTGCCGGGTTGGCAAAAGGTCTATCTGCTGGCACCAAACCGCAGCCAAAAGTCGCCGACGGTGCCATCGAAGCACTGAAGTTGGCAGGGTTGCCAACGGACGGTCTGTTTCCCAAAGACATCGACGCCGTCATCAACGAGCCCATCGATCTGGTTGTCACTGTCTGTAATAACGCCAACGAAGCCTGCCCGATCTTTCCGAAGCCCGTGCCTCGTATCCATCTGCCGTTCCATGACCCACATGGTGAGCCGTTGGAGAGCTTTATGGCTGTCCGTGACGACATCCGTGCTCGTCTGATTCCGGCCGTCCGTGAAGCTTTGGGGGTCTGAGATGAGCATTCAGTGTGAAGTGAATGCCAAAGTTGCAATGATGAGCGTTTTCGAGCGCTATCTGACCGTCTGGGTGTTCCTCTGCATCGTGGCGGGCGTACTGCTCGGTCAATGGTTGCCGGAGGTGTTTCAGGCGGTCGGCCGTCTGGAAGTGGCGCAGGTCAATCTGCCGGTTGGCTTGCTCATCTGGGTCATGATTATCCCGATGCTGGTCAAGGTCGACTTTGGGGCGTTGCATGAGGTCAAGCAGCACGTCAAAGGCATCGGCGTGACGTTGTTCGTGAACTGGCTGGTCAAGCCATTCTCTATGGCGTTTCTGGCATGGTTCTTTATCCGCAACCTGTTTGCACCCATGCTGCCAGCCGACCAGATCGACAGCTACATCGCTGGTCTGATTTTACTGGCAGCTGCGCCGTGTACAGCGATGGTCTTTGTCTGGAGCCGTCTGACTCGGGGAGACCCGCTGTTCACGCTGTCGCAGGTGGCGCTGAATGATACGATCATGGTGTTTGCTTTTGCGCCACTGGTTGCTTTCCTGCTTGGGATCTCGGCGATTACCGTGCCCTGGGACACCTTGTTGACCTCAGTGGCGCTCTACATCGTGATTCCGGTCATTCTCGCCCAGCTCTGGCGCAAATCATTGCTCGCCAAAGGTACGGCGCATTTCGATGCCACGATGGAAAAGATTGGTCCGTGGTCGATTTCGGCATTACTTCTGACGCTCGTATTGCTCTTCGCCTTTCAGGGCAGAGCGATCCTTGAGCAGCCGCTGATTATTGCGTTGCTGGCCGTGCCGATTCTGATTCAAGTGTTATTCAACTCGGGACTGGCCTACTGGCTCAACCGTGCCGTCGGCGAAAAACACAGCGTGGCTGGTCCGTCGGCGCTGATTGGTGCCTCGAACTTCTTCGAGCTTGCGGTAGCGGCGGCGATCAGTCTGTTCGGATTCGAGTCGGGCGCTGCGCTGGCGACGGTGGTCGGGGTTCTGATTGAGGTGCCGGTCATGCTGTTGGTTGTGCGTGTGGTGAATCAGTCCAAGGGCTGGTATGAGTGCCGTACCGCCAAATAATCAGGAGGTGTACATCATGAAGAAATTAGAAGTTTTCGACCCCGCTATGTGCTGTTCAACGGGTGTCTGCGGCGTTGAGGTTGATCCGGTTTTGGCTCAGTTTGCAGCTGACCTGAAATGGGTTGCCGAACACGGTATTACTGTTGAGCGCCATAACCTTGGGCAGGAGCCGCAGGCATTTGCGGCTAACGCCGCTGTGGTTAAAGAAATGGAGGCCGGTATCGACCGTTTGCCGATTCTTGCCGTGGATGGTCACATCATCACGACCGGCATGTATCCATCACGCCAGCAATTGGCACAGAAACTGGCTATCCAACTGACCACGGCAGAGAAACCTCACGTTGTCGCTGGCAAGTGTTGCGACCCTAAATCTGGTTGTTGCTAATTTCTGAGGTCTGAAATGCCGTTGCCCAAACTTGATACCCGACACGCCTTCTTTACTGGGAAGGGTGGTGTTGGTAAGACATCTCTGTCGTGCGCTACGGGGCTGGCGCTGGCAGATGCCGGGAAAAAGGTGCTGATTGTCAGCACCGACCCGGCGTCGAATCTGGATGAAGTTTTGGGCGTGGCATTGAACCAAACGCCTACGGCCGTCCCTGACGCATCAAATCTGTGGGCGCTGAATATCGACCCGGAAGCATCGGCGCATGCTTACCGTGAACGAATGGTTGGTCCTTATCGTGGCATCCTGCCTGATGCGGCTATCCGGAGCATGGAGGAGCAGTTCTCCGGTGCCTGTACGGTAGAGATTGCTGCGTTCGATGAGTTCTCCAAGTTACTGGGCGACCCGTCGGCGACGCAGGAATTCGACCATGTTATTTTCGATACCGCGCCGACCGGCCACACCCTGCGTCTTCTGACCCTGCCTTCGGCATGGGATGAGTTCATTTCTTCCTCTACGGGTGGTGCATCCTGCCTTGGTCCGCTGGCCGGCTTGGAAAAGCAGAAAGCGCTCTATGCCGCCACGGTCGAGCGCCTGTCGAATCCGAAAGAAACCACCGTAGTTCTGGTAAGCCGTCCAGAACGTGCATCCTTGCGAGAGGCGGAGCGGACCCGTGCTGAATTGGGTGACTTGGGTGTTAGCAACCTTCAGTTAGTCGTCAACGGTGTCTTCGTTGCTAAAGAGTGGGGCGATGCCATTGCCGATGCGATGACCCAACGTGCTGTTGAGTCTTTGTCAGAGATGCCTGTTGGTTTAGCGGCACTTCCGGGGTCAACGATTCCCTTCCTGCCGAAAGGTACGGTTGGTTTGGAGGCGCTCCGAGCGATGGCGCATCCAGAAGAGCTGCCGTTGCCTCTGGAGCGATCGTTGCCGGCAATTGACTCATTGCCGGGTGGTCTGAAGCGATATGTCGATGAATTGGCAGCGGTTGGTCATGGGGTCATCATGACGATGGGTAAAGGCGGTGTTGGCAAAACATCCGTTGCTGCTGCCATTGCCTTCAATCTGGCAGCGCGGGGGTTCCCGGTCATCCTTTCCACCACAGACCCAGCGGCGCACGTTTCTGCGGCGGCAGAAGAGGGTATGCCCGGCTTAACAGTGACCAAAATTGACCCGGCGCAAGAGGTTCGTGAGTACACCGAAGAGGTCCTGGCAAAGGCAGGCAAGAGTCTGGATGCTGCTGGTCTGGCCTTGCTCGAAGAAGATCTGCGTTCCCCGTGTACAGAAGAGATTGCCGTTTTTCGCGCGTTTGCCCGTACGGTGGACGAAGGAAAGGGTGGTTTTGTGGTTCTGGATACTGCCCCGACCGGGCATACCATCCTTTTACTGGATGCAGCAGAAGCCTATCACCGTGAAGTTGAGCGCACCCAAGGTGATATGCCGGAGTCTGTGAAGGAACTGTTGCCTCGACTGAGGGACAAGAACTTCACGCATGTCTTTGTGGCGACCCTGCCAGAAGCAACCCCAGTTCATGAAGCAGAACGTCTTCAGAATGACCTCCGCCGGGCAGGTATCGAACCATATGCTTGGGTCATCAATCAATCGTTGTTAGCAAGCGGAACTCGTGATCCTGTTTTAATGGAGCGTGGTGCCTACGAACTTCCTTACATTGAGACCGTGGCTAACAAGTTGTCTGCACGATGCGCACTGATTCCATGGTTGAGCCAGCAGCCTACTGGAAAGTCCGGCTTGGCATCGCTCATAATCTGAAAGGGATGCAAGTTAAGTAGCCGGTATAATTCTGTCTGCTGTCTCCGTAGTTAAATGGATATAACTTTCCCCTCCTAAGGGAAGATTAGTGGTTCGATTCCACTCGGGGACGCCATATTCAAGATTCCAGCGCGGGTATCCATGAAATATCTCTTTATTCTTGCCGTACTCGGCCTTCTCGTCTGGTTCTGGCGTGCCCGTACACGAGGCTCGGCGAACGAGGGCGCATTGCCTGTGGTTGGCCAGCCGGCGCCGGCTTTTGATTTGCGCGATACGCGGGGTGTCCATCACCAGCTTGCCGATTACCACGGGCGTTGGGTCGTGCTGTATTTTTATCCTAAAGCCGATACGCCGGGCTGTACGCGCCAGGCTTGTCAATTCCGCGATGACTGGCACAGCTTTCAAGCGCTGGGCGTGCTGCTGTTGGGCGTGAGCGCTGATGCACCCGCAGCCAACGCTGCCTTTGCGCAGAAATTCCATCTGCCGTTTCCGCTGTTGTCTGATGTGGGTGGCGCCTTTGCACGTCAGTATGGCGCCTGGTTGAATCTGGGCGTCGCTGGCTTTGCACGACGTTATACCTATGTGATTGACCCGGATGGACGCATCGCCCAGGTTTATACCGATGTGTCGTTATCGGAACACAGTGCCGAGGTGCTGGCCGATCTCAAACGTCTGACGGGGCGCTGATCGTATGCCGTTGTTGTCTGTCAACCAGGGCTGCCTGGCTTATGGCGATGTGCCGCTGCTCGACCAGGTGGCGTTCCAGATCGATGCGGGCGAGCGCGTCGCGTTGATTGGTCGTAACGGGACCGGTAAATCCTCGTTGCTGGCCGCTGTTGCCGGGCTACGCCCGCTGGATGATGGCGTGATCTGGAAAGCGCCGGATCTGCGCATCACCTACGTGGCACAGGAACCGGAGTTTGAACCGGGCGCCAACGTGTTTGATGCGGTGGTGGGTGGTCTGGGTGAGCAATCGCGGCTATTGGCGTCGTACCATGCGGTCTCGCACCGTCTTGCCGAACTGCCCGAGGCCGAGCGACCGGCTGCACTGGATGAACTGGCGCGTTTGCAACACGCGCTTGAAGCCTCGGATGCCTGGCAGCAGAATGCGCTGGCTGAACGGGTGATTGCCGAGTTTCATCTGAACCCCGATGCACGTATCGACGATTTGTCGGGCGGGCAGAAAAAGCGCGTGGCACTGGCGCGGGGTCTGGTCTGCGAGCCGGATGTCCTGTTGCTCGATGAGCCTACCAATCATCTGGATATTGCCGCGATCGACTGGCTGGAAAATCTGTTGTTGGCGCGCAATGTCGCGTTGCTGTTCATTACGCATGACCGGCGCTTTCTGGATCGGCTGGCCTCACGCATTGTCGAGCTGGATCGTGGGCACCTCAGCAGTTATCCCGGCTCGTTCACCCAATACCAGGAACGCAAGGCGCAGCGCCTGCATGAAGAGGCGTTGGAGCAGGCGCGTGCGGACAAATTGCTGGCGCAGGAAGAAGTCTGGATTCGCAAGGGCGTTGAAGCCCGACGTACACGTGCACAGTTTCGCGTACAGCGCCTGGATCAATTACGGGCGCAACGCGTCGCCCGGCGCAACCAGCAGGGCCAGGTTGCGATGCGTGTTGATTCCGGTGATGCTTCCGGTGCGCTGGTCGCCGAGCTTATCAACGTCTCTAAATCGTTTGGCGGCCGCAAGATCATCGATAACTTCAGCGGTCGCATCATGCGTGGCGATCGTGTCGGTCTGATCGGACCGAACGGCGCCGGTAAGACGACGATGCTGCGCCTGATTCTGGGTGAGCTCGAACCCGACAGCGGTACGGTGCGTCGTGGCACCAAACAGCAGGTTGCCTACTTTGACCAGTTCCGTACGGCGCTGGATCCCGAAGCGCCGTTGCATGAGGTCATTTCCCCCGGTTCGGATTACGTCGATGTCGGAGGTCATCGCACACATGTGATGAGCTACCTCGGCGATTTTCTATTTTCGCCGCAACGGGCGCGTTCACCGGTCAAGTCATTGTCAGGTGGTGAACGCAATCGATTGTTGCTGGCACGCCTGTTTGCCCGACCAGCCAATATTCTGGTGCTGGATGAACCGACCAATGATCTGGACATCGACACCCTTGAACTGCTCGAAAGCCTGCTGCAGGAGTATCAGGGCACGATTCTGCTGGTCAGCCACGACCGCAGCTTTCTCGATAACGTCGTCACGCAGGTGATTGCAGCCGAAGGCGAAGGCCTGTGGCGCGAATTTGTCGGTGGTTATAGCGATTGGGCCGCCTGGACGGCGGATCAGCAGAAAGCGCAGCAGGCGCGTACTTTGCAAGACAAGCCTGTGGGCAGAACCACGAAGACGACTGCCCCAAGCGCTGATGCGCCCGCCGGCGGTACGCGGGCGACCAAACTCAGTTACAAGGAACAGCAAGCACTCAATGCCTTGCCGGGACAGATCGAGGCGCTGGAGACTGAACAAGCCGCGTTGATGGAGAAGGTCAACGACCCCGCAACCTATGCGGCTGACCCCACCGCTGCGCAGACCATGGCGACGCGCTTGGCGGAGATCGATGAGGAATTGCTGATGTTGCTGGAGCGCTGGGAAGCATTGGAAAGCAAGACAGCCGGCAAGTAATACCTTGAATCTGTAGGCGTCGGCGCTTACTGAATCTCCCAATCCAGCGTGAAATCGCTATAGCCGTCGGTCGCCAGATGTTCAGCCAGCCAGGGCAGCGTTGTTTCCAGGGTCTCTGGCAGATTCCACGGCGGGTTGATGATAAACAGACCGCTGCCCGTCATGCCCAGCCCATCGGCGGCCGGTGGCTGGGTGCTCAGTGTCACATGCAGCCAATTGGTCGCGCCCAGTTTGAGCAGACGCTCGGGCAGTTCCACCGATTCACGGCGCGCCAGTTCGGGATACCACAGCACATAGGTGCCCGTCGCGAAGCGTTGCAGCGCATCGCGCAGCGTTTGTATGACCTTGCCGTAATCCGCTTTGTCTTCGTACGAGGGGTCGATGAGTACGGCGGCGCGGCGCGACGGCGGCGGCATCAATGCTTTCAGTCCGGCCAGGCCATCGGCGAGCGTAATCTGCGTGCGCTTCTGCGCGAAGCGCAGCGCCTTGGCCAACAGCGGTGCGTCGCTGGTGTGCAATTCAAAAAACCGCAGGGGGTAGGTGTTTCGCGTGCAATGACCTGAGATCCACGGCGAACAGGGGTAGTCATGCAGTGCAGCGCTGCTGTTGGCCGCCGCAATCACGGCGCGATAACGCGCCACGGCATCGGGCAGGCTGTCTGCGGGTAATGACCAGAGTTTGCCGATACCGGTGCCCCACTCACCGGTTTTTTTTGCCATCGTGCTTTCCAGCAGATACATCCCGGCACCGGCATGCGTATCGACCACCATCACGGGTTTGTCTTTGCGGGTCAGGTAATCCAGCACCTGAATCCAGACCAGGTGTTTGAGGACATCGGCCGGGTTCCCGGCATGAAAGGCGTGGCGGTAGCTGAGCATAGATCAGAGCAGGGGAGAGACCAGTTGAGCGGCATTTTCCAGCAGCCGTTCGCGGAGCGGGCGCTGTTCGTGGGTTTTCAGATCCATCGGCACAGCATGGGCCAGATACTGATCCTGCAGGGCGCGGAGTTGCTGGCTGAATTCGGCGTCATACACCATCAGCGTAATCTCATAATTCAGACGCAGGCTGCGCATATCCAGATTGACCGAACCGAACACGCTGAAGGCCCGGTCAACGACCATACTCTTGGTGTGCAGCAGGCCGTCCCGGTATTGCTGAATTTTGACGCCGGCGGCCAGCAGATCGTCCATATAACTGCGGCTGGCGTAACAGACGAGCTTGGAATCCACGCGCTCCGGCACAATCAGCGTGACATCGACCCCGCGCCCGGCGGCCGTTTGCAGCCCCTGCAGCAGCGCATCGTCCGGCACGAAGTAGGGCGTCGTCATCACGACCTCCTGTTTGGCGTCCAGAATCGCGCTCAGCAACAGGTGAGACATATTCGCCAGTTGATAGTTCGGCCCGGAGGGTACGGCCTGCGCCGTGGCATGGCCCGGTGTCGGGCATGGCGGGGCGCTCTGGATCTGGTCAAGATAGCTGCCAAAGCCCGGAATACTGTTGGTCTCCACGGCCCAGTCGCCTTCGAAAACTGTTGCCAGCGCTTCGGCGGCGGCGCCTTCAACGCGGGCCATGGCGTCCACCCACTCGCCGACGCCGGCGTCCTGCTTGAAATAAGCGGGATCCACGAGATTCAGGCTGCCGGTCCAGGCAATGGCACGGTCAAAAGCAGCGATCTTACGGTGCAGTCGTATGTCAGCGCGGCCAAACTGCAATTTCAAGGGTTGGATTGCGCATGCTTTGGCCAGATGAACCCCTGCGTCGCGCAGCCGGGCGGGCCAGGTGCTTTTCCAGAATGGGCCGCTGCCCACTTCGTCGAGCAAGACACGGCAGAGCACCCCGCGTTTGGCGGCGCGCATCAATGCGTCGCCGACCAGATCGGCCGTGCCCCCGGCGCTCCAGATGTAAAACTCCAGATCGCAATGGCGTTGCGCCCGGTCGATGTCTTCAATGAGTGCATGAAGAATCGATTGCGCATCCGGGTACAGCGCGATCCGGTTGCCGGGTACCGGCGGCATACCGCCGCGCGCTTCGGCAAGCAGCGCCATGGGTCGGAACTGTTCGGCGATACCGCACGCCGACAGCGGATAGCGTAGATCGAGTAGTTGCGTCATGCGCGCGTAGAGCGGCGTCGCTTTTTTGATGCGCTGGGCGCGATCGCGGCCGATCGGGCGTTCGCCCACCATAAAATAAGCCAGCAAACCCACAAAAGGCAACATCGAAACGATCAGAATCCAGGCCAGGGCCACGCCGGGTGGCCGGCGAATCCAGATGATGCGAATGCTGAACAGCAGCACAATCACCGGGTGGAGCGCCAGATAAAGCCAGTGAGAATCCGTCCAGAGAGCCCAGACCATTAAAATTGCCTATCGAGAGTATCAAGAGTTTTCGTAGTTTACTCTGCGCTGGCGGGTTGCATCGCATCATCGGCTCCTTTAGCATCTTGTTTTCAGCAATGAAGGATGGCGATACATGATTCCCGAACTTGGCCAGATGGCCCTGGCATTTGCGCTGATGGTTTCGCTGGCGCTGGGAATCCTCGGCATGGCCGGGCCACAATGGCGGATACCGCTCTGGTGCCGTATGGCCCGCCCGCTGACGCTGACACTGTTTGTGCTGATGATGGCCGCATTTACCAGCCTGACTGTCAGTTTTGTCGTGAATGACTTTTCGGTCGCCTACGTGGCCCAGCATTCCAATACGCAGTTGCCGCTGCAATACCGCTTTGGCGCGGTCTGGGGCGGTCACGAAGGCTCGTTGTTGCTGTGGGTCGTGATTTTGTCCGGCTGGGCTGCGGCGGTGGCCATTTTCTCGCGGGCATTGCCGACCGAAATGGTCGCGCGCGTACTGGGGGTGCTGGGCTGGGTGGTCTTCGGCTTCGTGCTGTTTATCCTGCTCACCTCCAATCCGTTTGGCCGTCTGATCCCGGCCGTCGCCGAGGGGCGCGACCTGAATCCCCTGTTGCAGGACCCGGGGTTGGTCTATCACCCCCCTATGTTGTACATGGGTTATGTCGGTTTTTCGGTCGCCTTCGCGTTCTCGATTGCTGCGCTGCTGGAAGGCAAACTGGACGCCGCCTGGGCGCGTTGGTCGCGGCCGTGGACATTGGCTGCCTGGGTGTTTCTGACCATCGGTATCGCCTTGGGCTCGAACTGGGCCTACTACGAACTGGGCTGGGGCGGCTGGTGGTTCTGGGACCCCGTTGAAAACGCCTCGTTCATGCCTTGGCTGGTCGGCACCGCGCTGATTCATTCGCTGGCCGTCTCCGAGAAGCGCGGCAGCTTCAAAAACTGGACGGTGCTGCTGGCGATCTCGGCGTTCTCGCTCTCGTTGCTCGGCACCTTTATCGTACGTTCGGGCGTGCTGACCTCCGTGCATGCCTTCGCGGCCGACCCGGCGCGCGGCGTCTTCATCCTGGTATTTCTGGCCATTGTGGTGGGTGGTTCGCTGACCTTGTTCGCCTGGCGGGCGCCGAGCGTCGGGCAGGGCGGTGCGTTTGCGCTGGTTTCGCGCGAAACGCTGCTGCTCATCAATAATGTGCTTCTGCTGGCCGGTGCGGCGGCCGTGCTGCTCGGCACGGTGTACCCGATGGTGATTGACGCTCTCAATCTGGGCAAGCTTTCGGTGGGGCCACCGTACTTCAACGCTGTTTTTGTACCGATCATGTTGCCGCTGTTGCTGGTGTTGCCGCTGGGCGTCGCCGCTCGCTGGAAGCAGGATGCGCTTTGGCCGATTTTCCGCTCGCTCAAAATCGAAGGCATCCTCGCCATCATCGCCGCCATGGTGTTGCCGTTGCTGATGGGCAGTTGGCGCCCGATGATCGCCGTGGGCGCCGGGCTTGCTGTTTGGGTGCTGGCCTCGGTGATCGGGCAGGTCATTGCCCGGGTGCGCAGCAGTTGGCCACCCCTGGGTTTCTGGGGCATGCAGTGCGCGCATCTGGGGTTGGCCCTCTTTGTGATCGGTGTCACCTTCGTGAGCAGTTATCAGGTTGAGCGCGATGTCAGCATGGCACCGGGCGACACGGTCACGATTCAGGATATTCGTCTGACGCTGCAGGGTGTCAGCCCGGTGCGCGGCCCCAACTATGAAGGCATGCGCGGCCAGGTCACCTTTGGCCCGGCAGCATCGCCTGCGCAGATCAGCGGCACGCTGAACACAGAAAAACGCACTTACTTTTCATCCACCATGCCGATGACCGAAGTCGGCATCGACAGCAGCCTCACGCGCGATCTCTACGTTTCGATGGGCGAGAGCACCGGCAACAATGCCTGGGCCGTGCGCGTCTATTACAAACCCTTCGTCAGCTGGATCTGGGGTGGCTGTGCCTTTATGGCACTCGGCGGCTTGCTGGCGGCGGCTGATCGTCGCTATCGCACCCGCAAAAGCGCCGATGCGGTGATTGAAGCAGACCACAACACCAAGGGGGTGGTATGAAACGTATGGCATGGTTCCTGATTCCCTTGCTGGCCTTTGCGGTACTGGTCTTCTTTCTGGCGCGCGGCCTCACCAAAGATCCCAAGTATGTACCGTCGCCGCTGGTCGGCAAACCAGCGCCAACCTTTACCTTGCCGCAGTTGCATGATCCGAAGCAGACCTTCTCGCCGGAAGACCTGAAAGGTCGTGTCTGGCTGCTCAATGTCTGGGCGTCGTGGTGCGTTTCCTGCCGTGAGGAACACCCGGTGTTGCTGGCATTTGCGCGCACGCACGGCGACGCACCGCTGATCGGCCTGAACTACAAGGATCAGCGCCCCGATGCGCTGGCTTGGCTCAAACAGCACGGCAATCCGTATGTCCTGTCGGCCTTTGACGCCGATGGCCGTGTCGGCATCGATTATGGTGTCTATGGCGTGCCGGAAACCTACGTCATTGATCAGGCCGGCATCATCCGTTACAAACACGTCGGCCCAGTGACTCCGGAAGTCATCCAGACCGTGATTGATCCGATGCTCACAGAATTACAGAAAGGGCAGCCGCGATGAAGTTGATGCATGTCCTGGCGGCGCTGGCCCTGCTGGCTGGTGCCGCGACCGGCTTTGCCGCCGAAGCGCAACCCCTGGCGCAAGACCCGGTCGTTGAAAAACGCCTGACGCGCATTTCAGAAAACCTGCGCTGCCTCGTCTGCCAGAACGAATCGCTGGCCGGTTCTCGTGCCGATCTGGCCGAAGACCTGCGCCGGGAAGTGCGCAACCTCATTGTCGCCGGCAAATCCGACAAGGAAATCATTGACTTCCTCGTCGCCCGTTATGGCGACTATGTGCTCTACGACCCACCGTTCAAGGCCAGCACCCTGTTGCTTTGGGTCGGGCCTTTCGTCGTATTGGCCGGCGGGCTGTCCGGCCTGATCCTCTTTTTGCGTCGGCGCAGTCGGCAGAGTGAAGCGAACGCCGCAGACACCGTATCGGTTGAACCGACCATTGAAGTACCGGTAGCTGCTGCGGGCGCCGCCGCACCGGCGAACGCCGCGCGCCGTGGGCGCTGGTTACTGTGGTTGCTGTTGGTGCTGATCCCGCTGGGCGCCGTCGCCATGTATTTCAAAGTAGGGACCCCGCTGGCGCTGAACCCGGATAATCTGAAGCCGCGCCCCGATCCGGAAGTCATGGTCGCCCGCCTGCAAGCCAGAATGGACGCCAACCCCGACGATCCACAGGGCTGGGTATTGCTGGGTCGTGCCTACATGATTCTGAATCGACCGGCAGACGCCCTCAAAGCCTATGATCACATCCTGCCGCAGGTGAAGCAGGAGCCGCAACTCACCGCCGCTTATGCCGAAGCGTTGGCCGCGTCCGGTGACATGAAGCGTGCGCAGGCCTGGATCGACGCCGCCCTCAAGCGCGGTAGCGCCGACCCGCAGCTTGTCTTTCTGGCCGGTGGCTTAGCCTTTGCACAGGGCGATAACGCCAAAGCGATTCGTTACTGGGAGCAGGTGCTCAAAGCCTTCCCGCCGGGTTCGGATGAAGCGAAGTTCGTGCAGGAAAACATTGCCGAAGCCAAAGCCAGGTTGAAATAAAACAAAGGGCGCCCGATCGTAAGACCAGCGCCCTTGGTCTTTGGTGCTTAGTCATGATATCCATGGAATTGCATTGGTTGGGTCAGACAATGAGGCCGCGGTAAATTGTCGATACGCCTGTCACAATAAACTGTACGCCAATCGCCAGGGTGAATAGCCCCATCACCTTGATCAGAACGTTCATGCCGGTTTCGCCCAGAATCTTGATCAGCGGAATGGCGTAATGGAATACCAGGAAAATAATCAGCGACATCACGCAGATCGCTATGAACAAGTCCACCGTGGTACCTGTCCTGGCCGCCGAATGCGCGAACAGGGTCACTGTTGAAATGGTGCCAGCACCTGCGGTCAGTGGCATGGCAATCGGCACGACCGCCTGGGAAATCAGTGCTGAACCTTGAGCGCTATCCGCAGCCACTTCTTTGCCGGCCACATTGGAACTTGTTTTTGAATGCAGCATGCTCATCCCCGTGCCACAGAGCAGCAGACCGCCTGCAATCTGGAACGCGCTGATCGATATGCCGAAAAAAGCCAGCACACCGGCACCGGCCACCATCGATATCACCATGATGAGGAAGGCACTGAAGCTTGCCACGAGCGTCACGCGAAGCGCTTGGACTGCCGTCAAGCCACCGACCAGGGCGAGAAACGGTGCAATCGCCGGTATGTTATTCGCAATCGCAATCAGACCCATTAAGTAGTGTTGAAACGTCTGCATTTGGTCCGGCATGGCGCCCTCGCTAATAGTTAATAAGACCGAATTGAAATGCGCTGCCAATTAAAACCGGAATGTTGTCGCAATCGCCGGGCCACCCATGTCCAATCTGGCGGAAAAGTTATCCTTGTTCATCTTGTAATAGACGTTGTTGTAAACCAACAACGTATCAATGTTTTTATAGGTATAGCCGATGCCCAGGATCTGCTGTGAATTGAAGGTCGAATTCTGGCTGGCACCACCGACATCCAGATAAAACGGTACAAAAAATTGCGACTCACCCATTCGAATTCGTCCCTGAACGCCAGCAACAGGATTGGTTGTGTTGTATTGCGTATAGACTGTCGTATCTGCGGAGTAACCCGTTGCTGCCACAGTTCCTTTCAAGGCGGTTTTGACATTCAGATTCAGGAAGCGGGCACCAGCCAGCACATCCAAAAATACCGAATCGCTGGCGTAGGCCGTATATGTCCCGGCGACGGTGTAAATGCCTAACCAGAAGGTTGTGTCCGTATCCACATTGACGCCTTGCTGATATGAAGACGTGCCTGATGGACGTAATTTCGCATAGGTGGCATTACCCATGATGCCCCAACGCTCGTAGTACACGGTTCCGTTAAGCATCGCACCTATGGAAAGGCTATCCAACACCTGGCCGTTGCTCATATTGAGATCGCCGATTTTGGTGTTGTTGTGATACACGGGGCCGGATACGCCGGGCATCCACATGTAGGGAGTTAATACGTAGCGGAATCCATCAGTCACCTTCGGCATGGGCGAATCCTCTTCAGCGAAGACCATACTGGTTGCCGATAAGACGAAGCCGCAGATCGCGGATAGCGCGACCTTTCTATAAGTGTTCATCATCAAGATGCCTTTGGGTCAGAGTGTGCGTCGATGGTTCTAACGATAAAAATTGACGACGCTTATCGCGCCGTCAATTTAAGGGCCGTAGTCTTCCCTTTATTCCGAAAACAAGCTGAAAACATTGGCACCAACCTTATCGACGTCGAAGGCTGAAATCGTTTTCATCGTTGCGATATCTTTCAACTGATTCATATCAATCACTGACCAGTTCAGCGCATTGATCGTGCGGACATAGGTACGGTTCCGCGCCAGATCATGCATGATCATCCAACTCGTACTTTCCGAAGAAAGCTGATTGCTACGCGGTCCGTCGCCAACGCCGCCTGCGGCATCAACCGTCAAATCATAGGGACGGTCAAAGTTGTTGAGAATATGTGCAAGCAGATTGATGGCATCATCCGGCGTCGTGCCTTTACGCACATAGTTCACATAAAACGCAGCCTTCACAAACCGTCCAGTTGATGTTTGTGCAGAAGGCAAGCCGCTGACTGCAATACCCGCATCGACGGTTGACAGTTTCAAGCTGCCCAGTTGGCCAGTATTTTGGTCGATATTGGTAAAGGTGTAGTTGTTGAGATTTTCCAAATGCCACGGAAACTCCGGGCCGTTGGTCAAAACACCTATCGGGTTGTCATAGACGTTGACGTTGCCTTTATAAAATTCAATGACGAGTGCCCCACCGTTTTTATCGTGAACTGCATAATGTTGTGGCACGGCGACATTATTAAACAAAGGGA
>JBLIZO010000017.1:0-27531 GCA_048859965.1 Fluviibacter sp. | reverse complement strand
GAAAGCAACTGAACTCAGAAACAAATCGAACGACGAGCTCAAGCAGGAACTGCTCGAGCTGCTGAAGGCCCAGTTTTCTCTGCGTATGCAGAAGGGTACCCAGCAGCTGAGCAACACCAGCCAGCTCGGCAAGGTCCGTCGCGACATCGCTCGCGTGCGCACCATTCTCCGTGAAAGGGTCTAATCATGACTGAGAAGACAGGTATGAACCGGACCCTCGTGGGTCGTGTGGTCAGCGACAAGATGCAGGAAACGGCCACCGTGCTCGTCGAGCGTCGCGTCAAGCACCCGATGTACGGCAAGGTCATCACGCGCTCGAAGAAGTATCACGCGCACAACGCCAACAACGATGCCAAGATGGGTGATCTCGTCCAGATCGTTGAATGTCGTCCGATGTCCCGCACCAAGACCTGGCAGATCGCCAAGTTGCTGGAGCGCGCTGAAGTCGTATAAGCAGCTAGAGAGATAGAACTTTTTAGTGTTATCTCTTGCAAAGGCGGAATTCGTCTGTTAGAATTCCGCCTCTTTCGCTGATTTCTTGCGTTGCACAACGTGCTGTGCAAGGAGCGGCAAGTGTTGAAACCCAAGACTGACCGTGCGCCATTGCTGGTAGCGGTACAAGTTGGAGTTAATGATGATTCAGATGCAGTCGATGCTGGACGTCGCCGATAACACCGGCGCACGTTCTGTAATGTGTATCAAAGTGCTGGGCGGCTCGAAGCGCCGTTATGCCGGCATTGGCGACATCATCAAGGTGTCGATCAAGGATGCAGCGCCGCGTGGCCGCGTGAAGAAAGGTGACGTCTATAACGCCGTTGTCGTTCGCACCGCCAAGGGCGTTCGTCGCGCCGATGGTTCGCTGGTGAAGTTTGATGGCAATGCCGCCGTCCTGCTGAACAACAAGCTGGAACCGATCGGTACCCGTATCTTCGGCCCGGTGACCCGGGAGCTGCGCTCGGAGCGCTTCATGAAGATCGTTTCGCTTGCTCCTGAAGTGCTGTAAGGAGGCGCCAGATGGAAAAGATTCGTAAAGGCGACGAAGTTGTCGTCACCACCGGTAAGGACAAGGGTCGCCGCGGCACCGTCGTCCGCCGCGTCGATGCTGAGAGCGTCGTCGTAGAGGGCATCAATCGCGTCAAGAAAGCCACCAAGCCGAACCCCATGCTGGGCACGGCCGGTGGTCTGGTTGATAAAGATATGCCGATCCAGATCTCCAATGTGGCTTTGTGGAACGCCAAGGCTGGCAAGGGTGACCGTGTCGGCTTCAAGGTGCTCGACGATGGCCGCAAAGTTCGCGTGTTCAAGTCGAACGGCGAACAGGTTGACGCATAAGGAGCCATGATGTCGCGTTTGCAAGATTTTTACAAAAAGACCGTGGCCCCGGCGCTGATGAAAGAATTCAGCTACAAGTCGGCCATGGAAGTGCCGCGTATCACCAAGATCACCCTGAATATGGGTGTGGGTGAAGCGGTTGCCGACAAGAAGGTGTTGGAGCACGCCGTGTCCGATCTGACCAAGATTGCGGGTCAGAAGCCGGTTGTCACCAAGGCGCGTAAGTCGATCGCGGGCTTCAAGATCCGTGACAACTACCCGCTGGGTTGCATGGTCACGCTGCGCGGTCCGCGCATGTTCGAATTCCTCGATCGCCTGGTGACCGTTGCGCTGCCGCGTGTACGTGACTTCCGTGGTATTCAGGCCAAGGGTTTTGATGGCCGTGGCAACTACAACATGGGTGTCAAAGAGCAGATCATCTTCCCGGAAATCGAGTACGACAAGATCGATGCTCTGCGTGGGATGAATATCAGCATCACGACCACCGCGAAGACCGATGGCGAAGCCAAAGCGCTGCTGTCCGCCTTCAAGTTCCCTTTCAAGAATTGAGGCGATTATGGCAAAACTAGCCCTGATCAATCGTGAAGCGAAGCGTCGCGCTCTGGTCGCGAAATTCGCTAAAAAGCGCGAAGCCCTGCAAGTCATCATCAACGACCAATCGCAAAGCGAGGAAGTGCGTTATGAGGCTCGCCTGAAGCTGCAGCAACTGCCGCGCAACGCTAACCCGACCCGTACTCGTAACCGCTGCGAGCTGACTGGTCGTCCCCGTGGCACATTCCGCAAGTTCGGTCTGTGTCGTCACAAGATCCGTGAGCTCGCCTTCAAGGGGGAAATCCCTGGCGTGATCAAGGCCAGCTGGTAAGCAGGAGGATTTGATATGGCAATGAGTGATCCGATCGCCGATATGCTGACCCGCATCCGCAATGCGCAGATGTCCCAGAAGCCGGTGGTGCGTATGCCCGCCTCGAAGCTGAAAGTGGCCATCGCTAAAGTGCTCAAGGATGAAGGTTACGTTGAGGATTTTGCCGTGCGTGGTGAAGCTGCCAAGCCGGAACTGGAAATTGGCCTGAAATACTACGCAGGTCGCCCGGTCATTGAGCGCGTTGAGCGCGTCTCGCGCCCCGGTCTGCGTGTTTACAAGCCGTCTGCTGAGATTCCCCGTGTCATGAACGGCCTGGGCATCGCGATTGTCTCGACCCCGAAGGGTGTCATGACTGATCGCAACGCTCGTGCCGCCAATGTTGGCGGTGAAGTGCTCTGCTACGTGGCGTAAGGGAGGATTCGACATGTCTCGTGTAGCAAAGAATCCGGTCGCCCTGCCGCAAGGTGTTGAAGTCAATCTGGCGGGTGCGCAGATCAGCGTCAAAGGCCCGCTCGGCACACTGACGCTGGCACGCAACGCCGCCGTTGATGTCGTCCAGGAAGGCGCTGAGTTGCAGGTCAAAGCTGTTGCCGGCGCTGTCAACGCGGCTGCGCTGTCAGGTACGACCCGCGCGCTGCTGGCGAATCTGGTGAACGGTGTTTCGAAGGGTTTCGAGAAGAAGCTGACCCTGGTGGGTGTGGGCTATCGTGCTCAGGCTCAGGGCGATACGCTGAACCTCTCCCTCGGTTTCTCGCACCCGGTTGCCCACAAGATGCCTGCTGGCGTCAAGGTGGAAACCCCGTCGCAAACCGAAATCGTGATCAAGGGGATCGACAAGCAACAGGTGGGTCAGGTTGCTGCCGAAATTCGTGCCTACCGTAAGCCAGAGCCCTACAAGGGCAAAGGCGTGCGTTACGCCGATGAGGTTGTCATCCTCAAGGAAACCAAGAAGAAGTAAGGGTGCCACATGAAAGATAAGAAACAGTCGCGTCTGCGCCGTGCCCGTCAGGCACGCGCCCGCATCGCCGAACTGAAGGCGATCCGCCTGAGCGTGTTCCGCACCAACCAGCACATTTACGCCCAGGTCATTTCGGCTTGCGGTGGCAAGGTGCTGGCCGCTGCTTCGACCGTTGAGGTGGACGTTCGCAAGGATGTTCCTAATGGTGGCAATGTTGCCGCCGCCACTACGGTTGGCAAGCTGGTCGCCGAGCGCGCCCGTAAAGCCGGTGTCGAACAAGTAGCCTTTGACCGCTCGGGTTTCAAGTACCACGGTCGCATCAAGGCCCTGGCTGAAGCTGCCCGTGAAAACGGTCTCAAGTTCTAAGCCGCATAGGAATCGAGGATAACTATGGCGAAAGCACAAAGTCGCAAACCGCAGCAGGCTGAAGAGCGCGAAGAGTCCGGCCTGCGCGAAAAGATGGTTGGTATCAACCGCGTCAGCAAGACCGTCAAGGGTGGTCGCATCATGAGTTTCGCCGCACTGACCGTGGTCGGTGATGGTGATGGTGGTGTCGGCATGGGCAAAGGCAAGGCGCGTGAAGTGCCGCTGGCTGTTCAGAAAGCCATGGAAGAAGCCCGTCGCCGCCTGTTCAAGGTCACGCTCAAGAACGGCACCGTTCAGCACACGCTGATCGGTCGTCATGGCGCAGCCAAGGTGCTCATTCAGCCGGCGCCCGAGGGTACCGGCATCATCGCGGGTGGCGCTGTCCGTAACGTGTTTGAAGTTGTCGGGATTACTGATGTCGTGGCCAAGTGCCTTGGCTCAACGAACCCGTACAACGTCATCCGTGCAACCCTGAACGGTCTGAAGGCCATGAACACGCCGGCAGAAGTTGCCGCCAAGCGTGGCAAGACCATCGAAGAGATTCTGGGGTAAGACATGTCGAACAAGAAACTTAAGGTCACGCTCGTCAAGAGCATCATCGGCACCAAGCAGGACCACCGCGCCACCGTGCGCGGTCTGGGCCTGCGCCGCTTGAACTCGTCCGCCGTGCTGGAAGATACCCCGGCCGTACGCGGCATGATCACCAAAGTGCGCTACCTCGTTAAGAGCGAAAGCGTCTAAGGATAGGATTATGGAACTCAATACCATCAAACCCGGTGCCGGTGCCAAGCACGCTGCCAAGCGCGTTGGTCGTGGTATCGGCAGCGGCCTGGGCAAAACCTCCGGTCGTGGCCATAAAGGCCAGAAGTCGCGTACAGGCGGCTACCACAAGGTTGGTTTCGAAGGCGGTCAGATGCCGCTGCATCGTCGTCTGCCGAAGCGTGGTTTCGTCTCGCTGACGCGCGCCCGCGTTGCCGAAATCCGTCTGAGCGACCTGCAGGCCATCCCGGTCGACGAAATCGATCTGGCCGTGCTCAAGCAGTGTGGCGTTGTTTCGACGCTGGCACTTGCCGCCAAGGTTGTCCTGAACGGCGAACTGAGCCGCAAGGTTGTCCTGAAAGGCATTGCTGCCACCAAGGGTGCCAAGGCTGCTATCGAAGCTGCTGGCGGCTCGGTGGAAGCTGCTGCTGAGTAATAAGGAATCGATCGGACATGCAACAGAACGCACTCACGCAGGGTAGCAAACACGGGGAACTCAAGCGCCGCTTGATGTTCCTCCTGGGTGCGCTCATCGTGTATCGCATCGGTGCACATATTCCTGTGCCCGGTATCGATCCGTCGGTGCTGTCCGATCTTTTCTCGCGTCAGCGGGATGGCATTCTGGGCATGTTTAACATGTTCTCGGGTGGCGCTTTGTCGCGCTTCACGATTTTTGCCCTGGGTATCATGCCCTATATTTCGGCCTCGATCATCATGCAACTGATGACCGTCGCCAGCCCGGCGCTCGAAGCCCTCAAGAAAGAGGGGCAAGCGGGGCAGCACAAGATTTCGCAGTACACGCGCTATGGCACGGTTGCCCTGGCGTTTTTCCAAGCGCTGGGCATTGCCGTCGCGCTGGAAGCCCAACCCGGTCTCGTACTCGATCCGGGCCTGGCTTTCCGTCTGCAAACGGTTCTTACCCTCGTCACCGGCACCATGTTCCTGATGTGGATCGGTGAACAGATCACTGAGCGTGGCCTCGGTAATGGGATCTCAATCATCATCTTCGCCGGTATTGCCGCTGGCCTGCCGAGCTCACTGGGCGGTCTGCTGGAGCTGGTCAACACCGGCGCCATGAATCCCTTGACGGCGCTGGTCATTGTCGCGATCGTTATTCTGGTCACGGCTTTCGTTGTCTTTGTCGAGCGTGGTCAACGTCGCATTCTGGTTAACTACGCCAAGCGTCAGGTTGGCAACAAGCTCTACGGTGGTCAATCATCGTTTCTGCCGCTCAAACTCAACATGGCCGGCGTTATTCCGCCGATTTTCGCCTCGTCGATCATCCTGTTCCCAGCGACGCTGGCCGGCTGGTTTGGTTCGGGTGAAAACATGCTGTGGCTGCGCGATATTTCGGTGGCGCTGTCACCGGGGCAACCCCTGTACATTCTGTTCTACGCTGCCGCCATCATTTTCTTCTGCTTCTTCTATACGGCCCTGGTCTTCAACACGCGTGAAACCTCGGACAATTTGAAGAAAAGTGGTGCGTTTATTCCCGGTATCCGCCCGGGGGAGCAGACATCGCGTTATATCGAAAAAATTCTGACGCGCCTGACCATGATTGGTGCCATGTACATCACCATCGTCTGTCTGCTGCCGGAGTTTTTGATTCTTAAGTGGAACGTGCCGTTCTACTTCGGCGGCACCTCGCTGCTGATTATCGTGGTCGTCACCATGGACTTCATGTCTCAGGTGCAGGCTTTTGCAATGTCGCATCAATACGAGAATTTGCTCAAGAAGGCTAACTTCAAGAGCGGATTGGGCGGTCGCTAAGAAGATGGCTAAGGAAGACCTGATCGAAATGCAGGGCGAGGTTTTGGAAAACCTTCCCAATGCAACCTTCAAGGTAAAGCTGGAAAACGGCTACGAAGTCCACGCCTTCATCTCCGGCAAGATGCGCATGCACTACATCCGGATTCTGCCCGGTGACAAAGTCACCGTGCAACTCACCCCCTACGATCTCACCAAGGCGCGGATTACCTTCCGCGCCAAGTAAGAACGAGGCATCAGTTTAGTTTTTGTTTTAAATCTCTACGCAAGAACCCGACGGAAAGCCACGGCTGGGCGGAACGTCGACATAAAGGAGTAGGTAATGAAAGTATTGGCTTCGGTACGGCGCATCTGCCGGAACTGCAAGATCATCCGCCGCAAAGGTGTGGTGCGTGTGATTTGCACCGATCCGCGCCACAAGCAGCGTCAGGGTTAATTGCGTTTCGACGCAATTGTTCAAGTTCAGTAGAGACTGAGGATACTCAATGGCTCGTATTGCTGGGGTAAACATTCCCAACCATCAACATGCCGAAATCGCACTGACTGCCATTTTCGGCATCGGTCGTACTCGCGCACAGAAAATCTGTGACGCAGCCGGTGTCACGCGTTCGACCAAGATCAAAGATCTGACCGACGCTGACATGGAACGTCTGCGTGACGAAGTCGCCAAGTTCACCGTCGAGGGTGATCTGCGTCGTGAAGTCACGATGAACATCAAGCGCCTCATGGATCTTGGCTGCTACCGTGGCTTCCGCCATCGCAAGGGTCTGCCTTGCCGTGGTCAGCGCACGCGTACCAATGCTCGTACCCGTAAGGGTCCGCGCAAGGCCGCGATCGCTGGTAAGAAGTAATCGATAAGGAAAGGCACCAGAGATGGCCAAGACATCGACGAAAGTCCGTAAAAAGATTAAGAAGAACATTGCTGACGGCATCGTGCACGTTCACGCATCGTTCAACAACACTATCATCACCATCACCGATCGCCAGGGCAACGCACTGTCGTGGGCAACTTCGGGCGGCGCCGGTTTCAAGGGCTCCCGTAAGTCAACCCCGTTTGCTGCCCAGGTCGCTGCTGAAGCCGCCGGTAAAGTGGCTCAGGAGTGTGGCATCAAGAACCTGGAAGTCCGTATCAAGGGCCCGGGTCCGGGCCGCGAATCGGCTGTGCGCGCACTGAACGCACTGGGTATCAAGATCACTGCAATTTCGGACGTGACGCCGGTGCCGCATAATGGCTGCCGTCCGCCGAAAAAGCGCCGTATTTAAGGAGAACCTGACATGGCTCGTAATCTCGATCCGAAATGCCGTCAGTGCCGCCGCGAAGGCGAAAAGCTGTTCCTCAAGGCTGAAAAATGCTTCAGCGACAAGTGCGCCATCGAGCGCCGTGCCTACGCACCTGGCCAACACGGCCAGCGTTCAGGTGCCCGACTGTCTGACTATGGTGTGCACCTGCGCGCCAAGCAGAAGATCCGTCGCATCTACGGCGTGCTCGAAGGCCAGTTCCGCAAGATTTTCTTCGAAGCTGACCGCCGCAAGGGTCAGACCGGTGAAAACCTGCTGCAACTGCTGGAAGCCCGTCTCGATGCAACGACCTACCGCATGGGCTTTGCCGGCTCGCGCGCGGAAGCCCGTCAGCTGGTTCGCCACAACGGTATTCTCGTCAACGGTAAGCGCGTTAACATTCCGTCGTATACCCTCAAGCCGGGTGACGTCGTTGAACTGACCGAAGGCTCGCGTGCCCAACTGCGTGTCAAGGCTGCACTGGAAGCTGCTGAAGGCCGTGGTTTTCCCGAGTGGCTGTCGGTTGATGTTAAGGCCGGCAAGGGTACCTTCAAGGCCATGCCGCAGCGTTCAGAACTGTCGCCGACGCTCAACGAAGGCCTGGTCATCGAACTGTATTCGAAGTAAGCCTCAAGGCTCACTGAGTTGTCAGCTTATCTTTGAATCTTAAACAGGAATCGCTCATGCAAGGAAATGCACTATTGAAGCCGCGCAGCATCGATGTCCAGACCATCTCCCCGGTTCACGCCAAGGTGGTCATGGAACCGTTCGAGCGTGGTTACGGTCACACGCTGGGTAACGCCCTGCGCCGCATCCTGCTGTCGTCGATGGAAGGCTACGCGCCGACCGAAGTCAAGATCGACGGCGTTGTGCACGAGTACTCGACGATTGACGGCGTGCAGGAAGACGTTGTTGACCTGCTCCTCAATCTGAAGGGCGTCGTGTTCAAGCTGCACAATCGTAACGAAGTTGTTCTGAAAGTCAGCAAGTCGGGTGAGGGTATCGTCCGCGCTTCGGATATCGAAGTGCCACATGATGTCGAAATCATCAACCCCGATCACGTGTTGGCTCACCTGCATGCCGGTGGGAAGCTCGACATGGAGATCAAGGTCGAGAAGGGGCGTGGTTACGTGCCCGCCAACCAGCGCAAGCAGGCCGAAGAGCACAAGGTCATCGGCCATCTGATGCTGGACGCCAGCTTCAGCCCGGTGCGCCGCGTGGCCTACTCGGTCGAGGCTGCCCGTGTGGAACAGCGTACCGACCTCGACAAACTGGTCATGGACATCGAAACTAACGGCGTCATCGATTCGGAAGAAGCCGTGCGCGTTGCTGCCCGTATCCTGATCGACCAGATGTCGTTGTTCGCTGATCTGGAAGGCACGACTAACGGTGCTGACGGTGGTAAGTCTGCCCCGATCGATCCTGTCCTGCTCAAGCCGGTTGACGATTTGGAACTGACGGTGCGTTCGGCCAACTGTCTCAAGGCCGAAAACATCTACTACATCGGCGATCTCATTCAGCGTACCGAAAACGAGTTGCTTAAAACCCCGAACCTGGGTCGCAAGTCGCTCAACGAAATCAAGGATGTGCTCGCTTCGCGCGGTCTCACCCTGGGTATGCGCCTCGACAACTGGCCGCCGGCCGGTCTCGAGCGTAACTGATCGCCGGATTAACGAAAGGAACTCATCATGCGTCACCGTCACGGTCTTCGCAAACTGAACCGCACCAGCAGCCATCGTTTGGCTATGTTGCGCAACCTGACCAACGCTCTGCTGCGTCATGAAGCCATCCGCACCACGGTGCCGAAGGCCAAGGAACTGCGTCGCGTCGTCGAACCGATCATCACGCTGGCCAAGGAGCCGACGGTGGCTAACCGCCGCCTCGCCTTTGCCCGTCTGCGTGATCGCGAAATGGTCGTCAAGCTCTTCAACGAACTGGGTCCGCGTTACAAAGCCCGTAACGGCGGTTACACCCGCATCCTCAAGGCCGGCTTCCGCCCGGGCGACAATGCACCGATCGCCTACATGGAGCTGGTGGATCGCCCGGAAGTGACCGAAGCGGTTGAAACCGAACAGGCGGCTGCCTAACCACCAGTTAGAAAGCACCCAATAAAAAACCCAGCTTAGGCTGGGTTTTTTATTGCCCGGTAAGGTTCAGGCGTCTTGCAGGTAACGGATTAGCATGTACTGGTGGCCTGTTTTCTGCACGAGCTCCACCTCCTGTAGATAGTGCAATTGCGCCAGAATGACCGAAGACGGTAAACCGAGATGCTGGGCAATACGCCGTGCAGTAAGCGGTGCTGTACTGGCATCCAGGTGTTCGATGATCCGTCGGCGAATGCTGGGTGCAGTGGGCAGTCGCACATCCGCCTCGCCAAAACGAACAATACGGCCGCTATGGGTAATTGCCGGGGTGCCGAAAAGGATGGTGCGCAACAGAGACGTTGTCATTTCGTCATGGATACGCTGAACACGATCAGTCTGCCGGGCGCGAATTCGGACGGTTATCAAACTTCTTGCGGCGTTCCTCCCACAGCTTTTTCTGGTCGGTGGTCAGCAGTTGATAGATCTGCTGCTCTGTTTGCGCACGAATCAGCAGATTGCTGGCGATCGCCTGTCCAATCGCTTGCGAGAGTGCTTCCGCCTTGGTAACGTCGAAGTTGCGTGCTGGCGTTAGATCGATCAGTGCCTTCCGGTTTTTTCGGATCAACTGCTCATTCTCATGGAGCCTGGGTGCCTGAGCATGAACAAGATTGAATATCTGGCTCTCCTGTGTGTCGGACAGTTTCAGACCGTGCACCATCATGCCGAGTCCGCCTGCGCTACCCATGCCACTGAATCCACCTGGCATGCCCGGTCCACCATGAGTTCCGTTACAACGCTGGTGATGGCCATGCGGCGCATCGGGTGGTGTGCCGGGGCGCTGCGTGTCATCCGCATAACCGATGCCGGGTAGCAGGACCGACGACAGCATCAATGCTGCAGCACTTGTCTTGAGCCAGTTGGTAATGAGTTGCGATTGCGTGGGGTGCTCGTTCTTGAGCAGACGGGTTTCATGTGCGATACGTTGCATCAGGTTATCTCCTTGGGGTATCTACGGACATCGATAGATGTCATGAAGAGGATTCTTCCCCAAATTCCCGTAAAGATTTTTTAACGCGATGTAAAAAAATGTAAAGGCCCCCGCGCCCCGGTTTTACCGTTCGCATACAGGGCTTATGATGCGAATCATCGCATCTGGCGTGTTTCCTATGCCCGCAAAAAACATTCTCATCATTGATGATGACGTCGAACTGGCCGAATTGCTCAAGTCATTCATGGAAAGTGAAGGCTTTGCCGTACAACACGCGCCCGAACCCGTCATAGGCCTCAGTAAAGCGCTTTCCGGCACAATTGATCTGATTATTCTCGATATCATGTTGCCCGGTCAGAGCGGGTTGGAAGTGCTCAAGCAGATTCGCGCAGAGAGCCTCCTGCCCATACTGATGCTCACCGCCAAAGGAGATGACACGGATCGGATTCTCGGATTGGAGCTTGGCGCGGATGACTACGTACCCAAACCGGCGACAGCGCGTGAGATATTGGCGCGCGTGAAGGCCATTTTGCGGCGTACGGATTCAAATAGCAGTAATGGCGTATCGGGGCGCGCGGCCATACTTTCTGTCGGAGCATTGATGATGGACGCGGCGGCACGCACGGCAAAGCTGCATGGGAAATCCCTCGCGCTGACCAGTACCGAATTTAACTTTCTCGAGCTGCTGGCAAAACACGCGGGTCACATCGTCAGCAAAGCGCAGTTGTCCGAAGCCGTGCTTGGCCGCCCGCTGCAACGTTATGACCGCAGCGTGGATGTGCACATTTCGCGTGTGCGCGACAAGCTCGCCGCGTTAAATGCGGGCAGCAACCTGATACAAACCGTATACCGTCAGGGCTATCAGCTCATCAAGGAACCCTCATGAACCGCCTGTTCTGGAAATTCTTTACAGGCTTGTTATTGGCGCAGATCACCACGGCAGCGGTCGTCGTATCCATTATCTGGTTCAAGGATGCTCCACATCTGCGTCAGGCCGATGGCGGTCATACGCCGGAGACTCAGATTGTCGAACAACCGGCGCAACGTTCAATGGCATCGTTGGTGCCGCCTCCGCCCCCTCAGTCTGGCCGTCATGGCCCCAGATTCCCAGTTCGACCGTTGGTGATCGGCATTTTCACCAGCCTGTTGTTCGCCTATTTTTTTGCGCGTTACTTTTCCCGGCCCATTGCCGCGCTGAAACAGGGTTTTCAGGAGGTAGGCGCCGGACGGCTCGATTGTCGTATATCGCCGGCGCTCAAAGGTCGACGTGACGAACTTGCCGATCTCGGGCGCGCCTTTGATCAGACGGTAACGCAACTGGACAGCCTGATCAATAGCCAGAAGCGGCTATTGCACGATGTGTCGCATGAGGTGCGTTCTCCACTGGCCAGGATGCAACTGGCGATTGACTTGCTGGAACAGCAACCCGAACGACAGAGCGAACTGCTGCAGCGTATTTCTCGGGAATCGGCGCGGATCAACGCGCTGATGGCCGATGTACTGACATTGGCGCGATTGGAAACGGCCGTGGCGTGGCCGATGGGCGATCAGATCGACCTCGTTGAATTGGTCGAAGAGGTCGTCGGCGATGTGCGTTTCGAGGCTGCCGAAAAGCCCTGTCGATTGCAGGCCGAATTGCCCGAGGCACCTGTCTTCCTTCACGGCAATGCCGAACTGCTGCATAGAGCCCTGGAAAACATTCTGCGCAACGCAATTCGCTACACGGCAAGCGGCACGGCGGTAACGATTGTCGTTCACGCGCAGGCCGACGCATGGTGCATAGAGATCTGCGATGAGGGCCCCGGTATTCCCGAATCGCGCCTGGCGCATATTTTTGAACCCTTCGAAAGGGCAAATCAGACAGAAGCGGGCCAGCGGGACCAGGGCTATGGCCTGGGTCTGGCCATTGCAGCGCAAACCATCAAGATGCATCGCGGTGTTTTAGCCGCCCGGAATAAGACGCATCAGGATGGTGGCACGGGCTTGTGTGTGTGGATGTCCCTGCCGAAATCGGGCTCGATTTTACGGCACGGACTTAATGCAGGTTCGCAGATTCGTGATTAACGCGTCGCGTTTTTGGCGGCAAGCCCCAGGAAGAACAGGCTCCAGCCCTGCAATAGCAATTCAATACCGATCAGCATACCCGGCACCCAGGTACTGTTGTCCGGCCAATCGGCCAGGATCAGGCCGCCGAGCAGGATCGACAAAGCCGCCGACAGCAGTGGCAGGAGCCACTCGCGAAATGCCGTATGCTGAAAGGCCGTCATCAAACGCAATACACCTGTCGCAAAGAAGAGTGTCGCCAGATACAGCGTGATGCCTTCCAACGCGGCAGCCGGGGCGACCCAGACAATGATGCCAATGGCAATATAGATCAGCGCGAACAGGAACTGGATCGACACCGATCGCCACCCCCTCGCTTGTAGCGCATGTAGCGCCTGCATGATGCCGGCCGCCAGTGCAAAGCCGCCCATCAGACTGATTGAGGCGATTGAGAAGAAGGTTTCGGCGAAAATACCGATCGAACCCAGAACGATCATCAGCAGACCGATCCAGATCAGGCTGCCGGGGCGATGTGACAGTGCCCCGAGAATTTTGGCCTGCGTGTCAGTCAGTTGCGAAGTGATTAAAGCCATGTGTTGATTCCTAAAAGATGGCGGCGTGAAGTCGCGGCACCGGTATTCTACGCGAGCCCTGTGTCGCCGCAGGTCATCGCACGTCCTGGCCGCGGCCCTGCGCCGTGACGATGCGGCGCGAGGCTATTCGGCGCTAGTCGGCATCCCGATCCTGTTGCTGTAAGGCCCACATCTGGGCGTAGAGGCCGTTCGCCGCCAGCAATGCGGCATGTTTGCCCCGTTCCACGATATGGCCGGCGTCAAGCACGATAATCTCATCAGCATTCATCACCGTTGACAGGCGGTGCGCAATGATCAGCGTTGTACGACCACGCGCAGCCACATCCATGCTGATCTGGATCGCTTTTTCAGTTTTGGAGTCCAGTGCCGAGGTGGCTTCATCGAAAACCAGAATCGGTGGGTTCTTCAGCAACGCTCGGGCAATCGCCACGCGCTGTTTTTCGCCACCGGATAGCTTGAGACCGCGCTCGCCAACCCGCGTTTCGTAGCCATCGGGTAGGGTTTCTACGAACTCGTGCAGATGCGCTGCCCTGGCGGCGGCAATGACCTGCTCGCGTGACGCGGACGGGTTGCCGTACAGAATGTTGTAATAAAGCGTGTCGTTAAACAGCACCGTATCCTGCGGCACGATGGCGATACCGCTACGCAGGCTATGCTGGTCAATCTTGCGGATATCGATACCATTCATCAGGATACGGCCGTTGGTGACATCGTAGAAACGATAGATCAGCCGAGCCAGCGTCGATTTACCGGCACCGGAGTGGCCGACAGCAGCCACAGTGTGGCCGGCAGGAATCTCAAACGACACATTGCTCAAAATCGGGCGCGAAGCTTCATACGAAAAATCGACGCCATCGAAGTGCACACTGATCGGCGCCTCCGGCAATGGGCGTGCATCGGGGGCATCGATAATTTCGCGTTGCGTGTTGAGCAGGTCGAACATCCGTTCGATATCGGTTAATGCCTGGCGAATTTCCCGGTACACGACCCCGAAAAAATTGAGCGGCATATAGAGCTGAATCAGAAACGCATTCACCAGCACCAGATCACCGACCGTCATATCGCCGGTCACAACCCCGCTACTGGCGTGCCACATCATCGCGACCAGGCCGATCACGATAATAAGCTGCTGACCAATGTTGAGGATCGTCAGCGTCATCTGGCTACGCACGGAGGCGTCTTCCCAGCGGCGCATCGCCTCATCGTAACGATTGAGTTCGAAGTTTTCGTTGTTGAAATACTTCACGGTCTCGTAGTTGAGCAGGCTGTCGATCGCGCGCGTATTAGCGGCGGAGTCCGCCTCGTTGACAGCGCGACGGATATGAATGCGCCAGTTCGACACCACCACGGTAAATGCGACATAAGCGATGATTGAGGCCAACGTAATCCAGACAAACACCTGATCGTATTTCAGCGCCAGCACGGTCATGACCATGAGTAGCTCGATAATCGTCGGCAATATCGAATACAGTGTGTAACTGATCAGGTTGGAAATGGCGCGGGTACCGCGATCAATATCACGCGAAACGCCGCCGGTTTGTCGTTCCAGATGAAAGCGCAGCGACAGATTGTGCAGGTGGCCAAATACCGAGAGCGCGATACGGCGAATCGCTTGCTGCGTGACACGGACGAACAGCACTTCCCGTAACTCGGTAAACCCCGTGCTGGCCAGGCGCATGACCCCATAGAGTAGCAGCAGGGCAACGGGCAGCACGAGCGTCACATTTTCGCCGGGTGTCAGCGCATCGATCATATCCTTGAAAACAATCGGCACCCATACGCTGGCCAGTTTGGCCAGAATCAGACAGCCGAAAGCCGTGAGCATGCGCGTCTTATAGGCCCACAGCCAAGGCAGGAGCGACTTTAACGTGGCCCAGACATGCAGTGGTTTATTGCTGGCAGGGCCGACAGATTTGTTTCCGTGACGCGACATGGGTTCTGACCTTAAAATAACGCTTCTAGTTTAAATCGTTACCGCGACTTTTTCGCGACAACCTTGCTACTTTGCCATGATCGATACGCCCTGCCAGATGCCCGACCTGACGCCCGTGCTCAAAGTCATTCCCATGCCCTCCGACGCGAATCAATATGGCGATGTTTTCGGCGGTTGGACGATGGCACAGATAGATCTGGCCGGTGCCGTTCTGGCCCACAAGGCCACCCGCGGCCGCGTTGCGACCGTTGCCGTGAACACCATGCAGTTCCACCAGCCGGTATCGGTGGGTGACATCGTCTCGTTTTTTGCCGAAGTGGAACGACGCGGCAACACCTCAATCACCATCAAAGTGCAGATGTACGCCGAACGCCACCCGGCTAACCCGGTGACAGTGAAGGTCACCGAAGCCTCGATTACCTATGTGGCGTTGAACGCGGATGCCTCCAAGCGCCAGATTCCTGTTGCCTGAGGCTTTGGCGATCACTACGCTTACAGCCCGAGCTTGCTCCATAGCGCATCAACGCGCGCTTTGACGGCCGCGTCTTGGGTAATTGGGGTGCCCCATTCGCGACTCGTTTCGCCCGGCCACTTGTTGGTCGCATCCAGCCCCATTTTGCTGCCAAGACCGGCGATGGGTGATGCGAAATCCAGATAATCGATCGGCGTGTTATCGACCAGCATCGTATCGCGTGTGGCGTCCATCCGCGTCGTCATTGCCCAGACCACTTCCTTCCAGTCGCGTATATCCACGTCGTGATCGACCACGATGATGAACTTGGTATACATGAACTGACGCAGAAAACTCCACACACCCATCATAATGCGCCGGGCGTGACCGGCATATTGTTTGCGGATACTGACTACCGCCAGCCGGTAAGAGCAGCCTTCTGGCGGCAGATAGAAATCCGTAATTTCCGGAAACTGCTTTTGCAGCAGCGGCACGAACACCTCGTTCAACGCTACACCCAGCATGGCCGGTTCATCGGGCGGTTTGCCCGTATAAGTGGAGTGGTAGATCGGGTTCTGACGCATGGTGATGCGCTCGATAGTCAACACCGGAAAGCTCGCCTGTTCATTGTAGTAACCGGTATGGTCGCCGTAGGGGCCTTCCAAGGCTGTTTCGTCAGGGTGGATCACCCCCTCCAGCACGATTTCGGCCGAGGCTGGTACTTGCAGCGTGGAACCCAGGCAGCGGATCAGCTCGGTTTTCTTACCGCGCAGCAGACCGGCAAATTGATATTCCGACAGTGTATCCGGCACAGGCGTCACCGCACCCAGAATCGTGGCCGGATCGCAGCCCAGCACCACGGCCACCGGGAAAGGTTGACCGGGGTTGGCCTGCTGGTGATCGCGGAAATCAAGTGCGCCACCGCGGTGCGCGAGCCAGCGCATGATCACCTTGTTCGGGCCGAGTACTTGTTGCCGGTAGATACCCAGATTCTGGCGCGTCTTGTTCGGCCCGCGTGTCACCGTTAGCCCCCAGGTAATCAGCGGTGCAACATCACCAGGCCAGCAGTGCTGGATCGGCAAACGGGTAATGTCTACATTGTTGCCTTCGATGACAATTTCCTGACACGGTGCCGACGAGACCTGTTTCGGCGTCATGGTCAGCACCTGCTTGAGGAGCGGCAGTTTCTCCCAGGCATCCTTGAAGCCTTTTGGCGGTTCGGGTTCCTTGAGCATAGCCAATACTTTGCCCACATCGCGCAGCCTGGCCAAGGCTTCGGCATCCGTTGCCACATCCTGTCCCATACCAAGCGCCACGCGACGCACGGTACCAAACAGGTTGCCCAGCACCGGCACATCGTAGCCCGTCGGGTGTTCGAACAGCACTGCCGGGCCACCGGCGCGCAGGACGCGATCACAGATTTCGGTCATTTCCAGGTGCGGGCTGACCGGCGTGGCGATGCGTTTCAGCTCACCCATGCGCTCCAGTTGCGCCATGAAATCGCGGAGGTCGTGATAGTTCATACGGTGTCTCAGATCAGCGTGTCGATTACGATACCGGCAAAGATTGCGGCGCCGAACCAGTTGTTATGCATAAAGGCCTTAAAGCAGCGGCCGGTGTCTCGGTTTTTGATGAGCTGGTAGTGATACAGGGCAATCATTGCCGCGGCAAGTAAACCCAGACGATAGGGCCAACCCAGACTCAGGGCGTTGCCCACCGCCGCAAGAATCGCCAGCGTCAATCCGTAGCACAGCATCACGGCCAGCACATCGTAACGCCCGAAGGTAATGGCCGATGTCTTGATACCGATCTTCAGGTCATCCGGACGATCAACCATGGCATATTCGGTATCGTATGCAATCGCCCAGAACACATTCGCAACCAGCATCCACCAAGCCACCGCAGGAACACTATCCAGAATCGCTGCAAAAGCCATCGGAATACCGAAGCCGAAGGCAATGCCCAGGTAGCCTTGGGGAATGGCGAAAAAGCGCTTGGTGAAAGGATACGACGCGGCCAGAAAAACCGCGATCACGGCGAGAGCGGCCAGCAGGGGCGTGATGATCGGCAGCACCGTCACGGCAGCCAAAGTCACCAGAATCGCGAACACAGTCAAAGCTTCGCGTGGCGTTACCCAACCGGCGACCAGCGGGCGGTCCTTGGTGCGTGCGACATGACCGTCAAAGTTGCGGTCGGCCAGATCATTGATGACGCAGCCGGCCGAGCGCATGAAAAACGTACCCAATACAAAAATGCCCAGCACATCCAGTGGTGGCGTGCCGTCGGCCGCCAGCCACAATGCCCATAGGGTTGGCCACAGCAGCAGTAACGTCCCGATCGGACGGTGTGCCCGCATCAGGCGCCAGTATTGGGTTAGCTTGGGCGGTGGCGCTGGCGTGGCATGAGGTGCTCGAGTTGCAGTCATGCCGCCATTTTACGGCGTGCTTTAGCGGTCGGGCACAAATTTCAGTACATTGCCGTTAATACAGTAGCGCTTGCCGGTGGGTGCTGGGCCATCGTCGAACACATGGCCCAGATGGATCCCCGAACTGGCGCTGCGCACCTCAACACGATGCATGCCGTGGCTGTTGTCCTCGTGCAGCGTGATGGCACCGGGAACAGGTTGGAAAAAACTCGGCCAGCCGGTGCCGCTGTCAAACTTGGTGTCGCTGCGAAACAGGGGCGTCCCCGTGATCAGATCAACAAAGTTGCCGCTCCGGTGTTCATTGAGTAGCGGACTGGTAAACGGCCGTTCGGTGCCACTTTGGAAGGCCACCAGACACTGTGTGGGCGAAAGCGGGTTGCCGTCCACGTCAAAGGCTTCAGCAGTCGTGCCTTCACCCTTGGCGGTACGGCTTACAAACGGAAACTTCACGCCTGTGCCGCCTAACCCGCAATAGCCGTTCGGGTTTTTGACCAGATAGTCCTGATGGTAGGCCTCGGCGGTGTAATACACTGTCAGCGGCGCAATCTCGGTCGTGATCAGCCCCTTACCTGCGGCGCTGAGTGCCTGCTGGTAAATCGTTCGTGTTTGTTCTGCGGTCTTCTGTTGTGCCTCGCTCTGTGTATAAACCGCGCTGCGGTAATTGGAACCGATGTCATTGCCCTGCCGGTCACCCTGAGTCGGGTCGTGGCTCTCCCAGAACTGCGCCAGCACCTGGGTAAGTGTTACCTGTTTGGGGTCAAAGGTCACCTTGACCACTTCAGCGTGATTTCGCCCGGTAGCGCGACGAAATTGCAGGGCGCGTTCATGCGCGAGGACGCTTTCGTAGTCGCCGGCCACCTCGCCGTTGGCGTAACCGCTCTCCACATCAAGCACGCCGGGCAGTTGCGACATTCTTCTTTCTGCACCCCAGAAGCAGCCCATGCCCAACACGATGGATTCGGTACCGGGTGGGCTGGCGAGGGTGATAGCGGATTGGGCGTTGGTGATCACAGGGGGTTTCTCCGGGCAGCCACTCAGGCAGATCAAGAAGCAGATCGCTGCCAGAACTCTGGCAGCGAGCGACGCGCTCATGATGCCTTTTTCTCTTTTTTGTTCGCTTTGCGCAACGGACAGTCTTTGCAGCGGGGTTTGCTGTGACAACATTTCTTGGTCATCAGTCGCTCCTTCTTGGCAAAACAGGCTCTTGATCAGAGCAGTTTATACGCAGGGTTGTCGATACGATGCACTGCGGCGAGCAGGGCGTCAATAGCCTGCGGCCTGACAAAACCCGGACGCCAGGCAACGGCAATCCGGCGAGAGGGCACCGGGGCCTCGAACGGAATCGCGGTGATCATCTCGGAGCTGTACGGGCCCTGCAACGCGCCCTCGGGCAGGATTGAAATACCTAACCCGGAAGCGACCATGCAGCGGATGGTGCCGATGGAGTGTCCCAGCCGGACATCGCTTTCCGGTTCGCTGACTTCGGGGCAGGCATCCAGTACCTGATCTCGGAAACAGTTGCCCGCTTTAAGCAACAGCACCTCTTCCGCCGCGATGTCTTCGGCCTTGATGGTGGGGCGATTTTCCCACGGGTGTTCGTGAGGCACGATCACCACGAAATTCTCATCGTAAATCGGGCGGGTGAGTACGCCGGGCACCGTGAAGGGCAAGGCGATGATCGCGACATCGATTTCATTATCCAGCAACATGCGCGACAGATTCGCGGTCATGTTTTCCTCGATCAGCAGCGGCATGCCCGGCGCAACCTGTTTCAACGATTGCACCAGTTGCGGCAGCAAATAGGGGCCGATGGTATGAATCACACCGAGACGCAGCGGTCCTTCCAGCGGGTTACGCCCCTCCTGTGCGATATGGACGATTTTGTAGACTTCATCAAGCGCCTTCTGCGCTTGTGTCACGACGCGCATGCCAACCGCCGTCGGGCTGACGAATCCCTTGCCGCGCTCAAACAGGTGTACAGCCAACTCATCTTCAAGACGCGCAATCGCCATACTCAGCGTCGGTTGACTGACCGAGCAATCATGGGCCGCCTTGCTGAAGCTACCTTCGCGCGCCAGAGCCACGAGATAGCGTAGTTCACTCAGCTTCATTCTGTTTCCCCCTGCCGCACACGATAACGCAGCGCTGTCTGTTGTATCTATAGAAAGATTTGATTCGATCTATAGCCAAATCGAATGAGTGACTTTGACCAATGTCAAAGTGTTTTTTGGCCGAGGCTGGTACAACGTCAACACGAAATTGTGAAGGAGTAACCCCATGAAAATGAAAATTTCCACACTGGTGCTGACGGCCGCTATGGCAGTACTCGTTGGCTGCGGTCAGAAGGCCGAAGCACCGAAAACGGCAGCGCTCGGCAAGCCGATGACCGATGAACCGATTCAGCCGATTAACCCCGTCAATGTGACGAATCCGGCACTGGTTGAACTGGGTAAGCAGCTTTACTTCGACCCGCGATTGTCGAAGTCGGGCTTCATCTCGTGTAACTCGTGCCATAACCTGTCGATGGGCGGTACCGACAACCTGCCGACCTCGATCGGTCACAAGTGGGCGCAGGGTCCGATCAGCGCGCCAACGGTGTTGAATTCCAGCCTGAACGTTGCTCAATTCTGGGATGGTCGTGCCGGCGATCTCAAGGCGCAGGCCGCGGGCCCGATTGCGAATCCGGGCGAAATGGGCTTCACGCATGAGTTGGCTGTCAAAACCCTGGCCACCATCCCGGGTTATGTCGAAGCATTCAAGCGCGTTTTTGGTACCGACAAGATCACCATTGACGAAGTGACCAAGGCGATCGCCGCCTTTGAAGAAACGCTGGTGACGCCGAACGCGCCTTTCGACAAATGGCTCCGGGGCGACAAGAATGCGCTGACCGAACAGCAGGTACGTGGTTTTGAACTGTTCAAAAGCAGTGGCTGTGTTGCCTGCCACAATGGACCGGCCGTGGGTGGCAACTCGTTCCAGAAGTTCGGTATCGTCGAGCCGTACAAAGGCGCCGGTAAGGATGCGCAAGGTCGTGCAGGCGTGACGGGCAAAGACGCCGACCGCTTCAACTTCAAGGTCCCGACATTGCGTAATATTGAGCTGACCTATCCGTACTTCCATGATGGCGAGGCCAAAACATTGTCGCAGGCTGTGGAAATCATGGGCCGTATCCAACTGGGTAAGAATTTCACCAAGGAAGAAAACGCCGACATCGTCGCATTCCTGAAATCGCTCACGGGGGATCAGCCGAGTTTCGCGCTGCCGCAGTTGCCGCCTTCGGGTCCGGACACACCGAGTCCGCAGCCGTTTGATGCCAAGCCGGCGAAATCCGCCAAGCAGTAAGCCGATCTCGGTCGATTGCGAGTGGCCCACCCCGCAAGGGGTGGGCCACTTGTTTTGGTGCTGTTGAAAATCGGCCGTTAACAATGCGGCTGGCCTACCCACCGCCAATGAATGGCGTCAAACATCGGTCGTACCCGTCTGGGGGAACGCGACGAGATGATCGATCTCCAGGCGTATGCCAATCATCTCGCCGACAGGGTGATCGTGGTGGCTCGGTACGAGCGATAAAACCCGGTTGCCGGAAGGCAGCTCCAGTGTGTACAGAAATGCGGCGCCTCGGAAGATGCGGTCGATCACCCTGGCGCGAACCGGGCTTGTATCGTCATGCTGAATATCGTCGGGGCGGATCAGAACATCCACCTGACCGTGTTCGGCAATGTCTACCGGTTGGATACGGCAGAGCTTGCCCAGCTCGAAATCGACGCAGTTCTGGCCATGTATCCGAGCGGGCAGAAACACGCCATCGCCGACAAAGGTGGCGATGTAGCGGCTTGCCGGTTCGTGATACAGCGCGTAGGGCGTACCCCACTGTTGCAACTGGCCGTTCAACATCACACCAATGCGATCTGCCATGGCAAAGGCCTCCTGCTGATTGTGCGTGACCAGCAGGCCCGTGGTACCGGTGGCTTTGAGAATGGCGTGCACATCAATGGACAGCCGTTCACGTAATTCGACATCCAGGTTGGAGAAAGGTTCGTCCATGAGCAACAAGGCCGGCTTCGGCGCCAGTGCCCGGGCCAGGGCGACGCGCTGTTGTTGCCCACCGGACAGTTCGTGCGGGTAGCGACGATCGGCGTGCTCCAGACCAACCAGCGCCAGCATCTCGGCCACCCGTTGGCGTCGTTGGTCGCGTGACAGGCGGCGCAGGCCAAACGCCACATTGTCGGCAACCGACAGATGCGGGAAAAGCGCATAGTCCTGGAAAACCATGCCGATGCGGCGGGTTTCAGGTGGTTGCTGCCATGTCGCTTCGCTGACCCATTGGCCGTTAATGCCAATGCGCCCGGCCTGCAGTGGTTCAAAACCGGCAATTGCCCGCAGCACCGTGGTCTTGCCACAACCGGAGCCGCCGAGCAGGCAACCAATCTCGCCCGGCGCCAGCATCAACGACAGGTCGTTGACGACGATACGTTCGTCGTAACCCAGCACCACTGAATCCAGAATTAAGGCATGCGTCGTCATAAGTGTTGTCAGTGCAAACTGATTTCGGATTTTTTGACCAGCAGAATGACCGGCAGCAACCCGGTCAGCACAATCGCCAGACTCGGCAGTGCGGCGCGCTCCCACATACCCTCCGAGGTCATCTCGAAGACACGCACCGCCAGCGTGTCCCAGCCAAAGGGGCGGGTCATCAACGTGATGGGCATTTCCTTCATCACGTCAACGAATACGATCAGAATCGCCGTCAACAGCCCACCACGCACCATCGGCAGTTGCAACCGGAACAACGTCTGGCGGGGGCTGAGACCCAGGGCGCGCGCCGCGTTGTTCTGATTGGGCGTAATGCGTTGCATGGCCGCGTCGATCGGCTGGAAGGCTACGGCCAGAAAGCGGGCGGCCAGCGCCAGCAGCATCACGGCCAGCGAGCCCTTGAGGATCTGTACCGAGTCCATGCCGAACAAGGTGGTCAGATCGGCCAGACGGTTATCGAGCCAGGCAATCGGAATAAACACCCCTACCGCCAGGACCGTGCCGGGAATCGCGTAGCCAAGGGTTGCCAGACGCACGATGGCCTGCGTCAGGCTGTCGCGGTGATGCAGACGAATCGCACTCAGCAGGAGTCCGAGCGCTGCGACCAGAAGCGCGGCCAGACTGGCCAGCCAGACAGAGTGCCATAGGAACAGCGGATAGCGCGCATCAAAGTCCGCACGCCAGACCTCGCTGACCCAGACCAGCAGTTGAACGACGGGGATTGCAAAGGCGACCGCCAAAATGGTGCCGCAAAACAGCGTGGCGCCCCAACGGGCGATCCCCTTGAGCGCGATCCGGCCGGGGCTGAAATGTTTCGCCGCGTAGCGACGATTGTGGCGAAGTCGTTGATCCACCGCCGCCAGAACCAGGACGAACAGCACCAGCAACGAGGCCAGTTGGCTGGCCGCCGGCAGATTGAACAGCGCGAACCAGGCTTTGTAAATTGCCGTGGTGAACGTGTCAAAACTGAAAATCGACACGCTGCCAAAATCGGCCAGTGTTTCCATCAGCGCCAGCGTCAGACCTCCGGCGATCCATGGACGCGCCATCGGCAACGCCACTTTCCAGAACGCCTGCACCCGGGTGTAGCCAAGCGCCTGCGCGGCTTCAATGGCGCGCATCCCCTGCGTGATGAAAGCATTACGCGCCAGCAGATAGACATAAGGGTAAAAGGCCAGCGTCAGCACCAGAATCACGCCGCCGGTTGAGCGGATGGGCGGAAACCAGCGCGAATCGCCAAGCCAGGCTCGCAGCAGCGTCTGCACCGGCCCCGTAAAGTCCAGCAGGCCGACTTGCACAAAGGCGAGCACATAAGCCGGCATGGCCAGTGGCAGCATCAGGCTCCAGGCAAACAACCGTCGGCCGGGAAAATCGCAGACCGCAGTCAGCCAGGCCAGCGTCACACCGAGTAACAGTACGCCGATGCCGACACCCAATAACAGGATCAGCGTGTTCTTCAGCACGCTCGGCAGGACATACTCGGCAAGATGCGACCAGACCGCCGGCTGTGGCTCGAACGCCGACGCCAGCACCACCAGTAGCGGCACCAGCGTCAGCCCAGCGATGGGCAAGGCCCGCCAGGGGCCTCGACCAAGCTGTCGTAAAGAACGGGCTGCCGACTGCATCGATCAGCGGTAGCCGGCCCGGTCCATCAGGCGTGTTGCCGCGCCCTGCAATTCGCCAGCTTTCGACACGTTGATCAGATCCATTTTGAACGGGCCCCAATGGCGAATAATCGAGTCAGGCTTGATTTTGGGGTTCACCGGGTACTCAAAGTCGTCATTGGTGTAGATGCCCTGCGCCGTGTCACCGGAAAGCCACTCGATCAGCTTCTGGCCGCCGACCGGATTGGGGGCGTGTTTGGTCACCCCGGCACCGGAAATGTTGACATGCACGCCGCGCTCTTTCTGGTTGGCCCAGAACAGACCGACCGGCAGGTTCGGGTTCTTGTCGAGTTCCCGTGCCAGGTAATAGGTGTTCACAATACCCACATCGCATTGACCCGCCGCGACCGCCCGGATCAGGGCACTATCGTCGGCAAAGACATCCGTCGCCAGGTTGGCGACCCAGCCGCGAACCACCGCCTCCGTCTTCTGTTCTCCCAGCGTCGCAATCATGGTCGCGACCAGCGATTGGTTATAAACCTTTTTCGAAGTGCGCAGGCAAAGCTTGCCCTTCCATTCCGGATCGGCCAGCGCTTCATAGGTAGAAAGCCTGGACGGGTTTACAAACTTCTTGTTATAGATGATCGTGCGGGCGCGTACCGACAGGCCATACCATTCACCCTTGGGGTCGCGCAGGTTAGCCGGGACATTGGCGTTCAGCGTCGGCGACTTGATCGGGCGCAGTACCCCCATCTGACCGGCGTGCCATAAATAACCCGCATCCACGGTAATCAGCACATCGGCGGGCGATTTGGCGCCTTCGGCCTTCAGGCGTTCGAGCAGCGGGCCTTCCTTGTCGGTCAGCACCTGAATCTGTGTTCCGGTTTCCTTGGTATAGGCATCGAACAGCGGCTTGATCAGTTGTTCATTGCGGGCGGAGTAGACCGTTACCGTATCGGCAACGGCGAGCGGGGTTGCGATCAGGCCGCCAAGGCTGATCGCGAACAGTGCGGCGCGATGGAATGAAACGGATTTTTTCATGAAGCGTATTCCTGTGACGAAGAACAGTTCGTGGTGGACGTCATCTTACCATCAGAAATCTATTGACAATCATTCTCATTCGTATAAAGTTCGGTCTCCAACCCCTCAATAACCCAGCAGAGGTGCGGCATGTATATCTGTATTTGCAACGCAGTCACTGACAAGCAGCTTTGCCATGCCATCAACGATGGCGCCGGCACCATGGAAGATTTGCATCGTCTGCTGTCGGTCGGTAGCCAGTGCGGTAACTGCCGCGATTGCGCCCGCCAGTATCTGCGACAGCATGCCGCAGCCGGTCAGCCCCGCCAGGCACTGGCCTTGGCGGCCTGAACACCGGGCGCACGCGTCGGGAGCGATACCCCGTATGAGCATGACGACATTCTTCTCGGACCCGGATCACGGCACGACCCGCAAAACGGCCGCAGCCGTCACGGCTGCCCACATTGTGGCTTTGCTGCTATTGGCCTTTTGGGCGGTGCTGTTTGCCGTGCATCCGGAACCGATCGTCATGATGGCCGAAATGGTCGAGCGGGAATCCTCGGCGTTGGTGCAGACGATCAAGAATCAAGCCGTGCGCGACCAGCGTCAGGAAAAGAAGGACAAGGTCGCCACCAAAGACAAAGCCATTGCACAGGAGCAGGCAGCAACTAAAACCGTGGATGGTGATCCGGCCGCCGCGCCTGTGCACATGCCCGATGCCAGCGCCTCGGATCTGCATAACCCGAAGCCGCCCTATCCGTCAGTCAGTCGCAGCAAGGGTGAGCAGGGCACGGTCTTGCTGAAAGTTTGCGTGGCTGCAACGGGGGGTGTCGATACCGTGGATATTGCCAAAACCTCGGGCTATCAACGGCTGGATCGTGCGGCCAGCGACACGGTACAACGCTGGCGCTGTCACCCGGCACGCAAGGGCGGTCAGGCGGTGCCCATGTGCTATCAGCTCCCGATTCGCTTCTCACTGGATCAACCCTGATCCGCTCTGATCCACGCGCTCTTCTTTCTTATTCAATATCACAAGGTCAGTCAGCATGAACGAACAGCTTGGTATTTTTCATATGCTTCAATCCGGCGGCGTCGTGATCGCAATCACGGCGCTGGTATTGCTGGTCATGTCCATCATTTCCTGGACCGTTATCATCGTTAAAGGGTTGGGGGTGCAGCGCGCCAAAAAGCAGGCGGCTGCGCTGCAGAGTTTCTGGCACAGCACCGACTTTGAACAGGGCATCAAGGCACTCGATGCCGAACCGGGCCAGCCCAATCCCTTCAAGCTACTGGCCGTCGAAGGGCAAAGCGCCATGCAGCATCACCGTCACAGCGACAAACAGCTGCACGACTCGCTGGATCTGAACGACTGGATGACCGGTAGCCTGAGCAACGCCATTGACGATGCCAAGGATCGACTCAGCCACGGCCTGGCGCTGCTTGCCTCGATTGGTTCGACAGCGCCATTCGTGGGTCTCTTCGGGACGGTCTGGGGGATCTACCATGCCCTGTTGACCATCAGTGATGCCGGTAGTGCGGGGCTGGACAAAGTGGCCGGTCCGGTCGGCGAGGCGCTCATCATGACCGCCTTCGGTCTGGCCGTCGCCATTCCGGCGGTACTGGGCTACAACGCTCTGGTGCGCGGCAACGCCTTTATTGTCGGCAAGCTCAACCGTTTCGCCTACGATCTGCATGCCTACTTTGTCACCGGTAATCGCGTCGAGCGTCCGCAAGTCGTACGCCGCGTTGCCGGCTAAGGGTTGACCGCCATGGCTTTTGGAACACTCGACAACAACGACGGCAACGTCATGAGCGAAATCAACATGACGCCGCTGGTCGACGTCATGCTGGTCTTGCTCATCATTTTTATCGTCACCGTGCCGGTCATGAAGCACGCCATGGAGGTGGATCTGCCCAAGGTCTCCACGGCACCGCAATTGGATAAGCCGGATGTGGTTAAACTCGCGGTGGATGCCAAAGGGGCTTACCGCATCAACAATGCGCCTGTCAGCGACGAAGCGCTTCAAAAAGAGCTGGCTGAAATGGCCACGCACCATCCGCAACCGGTCGTGCATATCTACGGCGATAAACAGGTCGTGTACGAACGTGTGATCAACGTCATGGGGATGGCCAATAAAGCCGGCATCGAGAAAGTTGGATTTGTCACCGATCCGGGCAAGTAACCTCCTATGAGCATCAAATCCCCCCGTCATAGTCTTGCGCCGCGCCTGATTCAGGCGGTGGTGCCGACGACCGCAGAGCCCGACAAGACCGCGCCGGTTGTCGAACGTGTGCGTCGGATCAACAGCCGTGCCTTGCTGGGGGGGGGCGCCAGCCTGGTCATCGACCATGAGGGCGTTTCTTATGTGCTGCGGGCAACCCGCCTCGGCAAACTGATTTTGACCAAGTAATTATTTAACACTCTCCACCGTTAGAAACGTTTGGCGCCGATAGGCCGATGTCGCCTTGCCAAACTTTGAACACAGCCAGCCAATGACGTAGCCAGCCAGTGTTGTCACCCGAAAGGAACACTTA
>JBLIZO010000016.1:0-9648 GCA_048859965.1 Fluviibacter sp. | reverse complement strand
TGCATAACGCGAGTGAAGATTGGCGCGATAGAGGCTTTCCTGCGTCGCACGGGCACGCACGCCGCCACCAACCTGCTCTACCTGGGTGAGGCCGCAGTGTTTGAACTCATCAACCAGGAGTTCTTCCAGGCCACGTGGGCAAGGGGCAAAAATGTGCATAAGGTGCTTTCGTTAAAACGGCTTGAGTACGACGAGAAGGGTGATGACCGTGAGGATGAGCACCGGGATTTCATTGAACCAGCGGTACCAGACATGACTGTGAGTGTTTTTACCAGCGGCAAACTGGCGGTAGAGATAGCCGCAGTAAAAGTGATAGCCCAGTAGAAATACGACGAGCAGTGTTTTGGCGTGCAGCCAGCCGCCCGTAAAGCCATAGCCGAACCAGAGCCAGAGACCGAGAATGACGGCGCCCAAGCCAATCGGCGTGACAAATTTGTACAGTCGGCGCGACATGCCGAGCAGTCGATGGTATTCGGCCGATTGGGTGTCGGTAATGGCCGCCAGGTTGACGTAAATGCGGGGCAGGTAAAACAGCCCGGCGAACCAGCTCACCACCAGAATGATGTGAAAGGCTTTGAGTGTCAGCATGTGGAAACCTTCAGCGTAGCAAGGAAGTCGTGCACCGTCGGATAACGGAGCCGGATACGCAGCTCTTGGAGCAGGCGTTGATTGTCGAGTCGGCGCGATTCTGACATGAATGAGTAAAGCATGGGGGAAACGCGTTCCTTGAGCAGTGCACGGGGCAGGCGTTCCGGGCGGGGCAGACCGGTGGCGTCGGCGACGGCGTCGAACCAGTCACCCATCATCAATTGGCTATGGTCGCAGGTATTGATGGTGCGCAATGTGCGCGATCGCACCAGCGCGAGCCGACAGATGCGGGCGAGATCGTCGGCATGAATATGATTGGTCCAGGTATCGTCTTCCGGGCGTAGTGCGGGGGTTCCCGCGCGGAGGCGTTCAACGGGCAGGCGGTTTGCCGCGTAAATGCCCGGTACGCGCAAGATACCGCCCGTCTGGCGTTGCTCTGGCCTACGGGCCAGTTGAGCACGGCTGCGCTGGCGGCGCCAGCGGCGCAGAATCTGTTCGGCCGATACCCGGCGTTGGCCGCGCGCCGTTTGCGGCTGTACAGCGCTGGTTTCGTCAATCAGGGCGCCGCCTCGATCGCCATAGACGCCTGTGGTGCCGATCAGAAGCAAGTGGCGTGGTAGACTGCGGCCACCATGCAGGGCCGCCAGAAAGTGGTTGAGCCGCCGGTCAGTCGGTCGGTTCTCCGTCGGAGGCGCCAGGTAAATCACGCTGTTGGCGATACCGCGTAAACGTCGCAGTGATTGCGGCTGATCCAGGTCGGCAGCAATCGGTGTCGTGTTCAGTGCGCGCCACTGCGCCCATGCCGGGCTGTGCGGCGGGTGTCGCAGCAGGGCACGAATGCGATAGCGCTCTCCTTGCGCGTTGAGTTGTTGTGCAATACGCGCCGCCACGTCGCCGCAACCCGCCAGTAACAGGCGTGGTTGCCGAAAGCGGCGCGGCAGTGCGCGCGGTGTTGGCTGGTTGCTGAGATGGGCAGTCCGCATGGCGTTATTCTACGATTTCTGACTTGTATTACAGGGTTTGTCATGACACATCAGGTTACGCTCAATCCGATCAATGCCAGTTTCCGGGCAGACGGCCATGAAACGGTGCTGGAAGCCGCGCTGCGCCATGATCTGCTGGTGCCCTACGGCTGCCGTAACGGCGGTTGTGGCGCCTGCCGTGCCAAAATTACTTCGGGATCGGTCGATCACGGCAAATCCAGCGAGACCACGCTGACGCCAGAGGATCGCGAAGCCGGTTTTGCCCTGTTGTGCTGCGCGGTGCCGCAGACCGATGTCACGGTGGAGGTCAAAGATGTGCGCCGCGCGAGCGACATTCCGGTCAAGACCTTGCCCAGTCGTATCGAGGCCCTGGAAAAGCCGGCCGAAGATGTGGCCGTGCTTACGCTGCGCCTGCCGGCGACGGAGGTATTTCAGTTCCATGCCGGGCAGTACATCGACATTCTGCTCAAAGACGGCAAGCGCCGCAGTTTCTCTATCGCCAACCCGCCACACGATGCCGCGACGCTCGAACTGCATGTGCGCCATGTGCCGGGTGGCCTGTTCACCGATCAGGTATTTGGCACGATGAAGGTACGCGATATTCTGCGCTTCAATGGTCCGCATGGCACCTTTCATCTGCGTGAATCCGACAAGCCCATGATTCTGCTGGCCGGCGGTACCGGTTTCGCACCGATCAAATCCATCGTGCTCGAAGCGCTCTATCTGGAGCTTAACCGCCCCATGCACATCTACTGGGGCGCGCGTGTTCGAGCGGGGCTCTATCAGTACGAAGTGGCCGAGGCCTGGGCGGCACAGTACCCGCACATCACGTTTACGCCCGTGGTCTCGGAACCGGAAAACTCGCCCTGTTGGACGGGGCGTACCGGCCTCGTGCACGAAGCCGCGCTGGCTGATTTCCCGGATCTGTCGGGCTTTGAAGTTTACGCCTGCGGTGCGCCAGGCATGATTGCCGCAACGCGGGCGGATTTTCTGGGCAGGGCTAATCTGCCCGAAGACGCCTTTTTTGCCGACTCTTTCGAGTTCGCGGCGAACTAAAGCGAAGTGCGTCGACTCAAAAGCGCACGCTGTTTTCGGCCTGCGCTTTGTTATTGCTGCTGTTGCTGGGATTGATTGAAGCGATCAACGCAGCGTTTACAGATGCAGGCTTTCATATGTTTGTCGGCGGGCACGAGATCAATCAGTGCTTGCGGAATGCCCGTGCTGCAACACCAGCAGGGTGTGGCGCTGTGGGCGCCGCAGGCGTTGTTCTCGCCGCAGAGCGGGCATTGGTGTTCATCAATCGGCGGCATGGCAGGCGGCGGTTGGTGTAGGTTGGCGGATAAGGCTTGGTATGATACCGCGATGATAACCACGACTCGTCGCTTATGTGTCTGATCGCCTGGCGTTGGCAACCCGCCGACACGACGCCGCTGGTGCTGCTGGCGAATCGTGATGAGTTCTATGCCCGTCCGACGCGTGTATTGACCCAGTGGGCGGGTTCGCCGGTGATTGCCGGGCAGGATATGGAAGGCGGTGGCACCTGGCTGGGGGCAACCGCCAGTGGCCGTGTGGCTGCCTTAACGAACTATCGGGATCCCGCATTGATGGCGGCTGGCCGCCCGTCGCGCGGCGCGCTGGTACAGGGTTTTCTCGAAAGCGCGCTGGATGCGAGGGCGTTTCTGGCCGAACTCGGCAAGTATGCCGGTCAGTACAACGCCTTCAATCTGCTGGTGTTCGACGGCCAGACGCTGGCCGGCTGCGAGAGCCGTGGCGAGGTCTATCGGCAGGTCGATCTGTCGCCGGGCGTTGCTTGCCTGTCGAATGCCAATTTTGATACCGCCTGGCCGAAAGTGATGCGTTTACGCGACGCGCTGAACGATGCGCTGTCCGAGGTGGAAGTGTCCGATCAGCAGTTGCTGGCGCTGCTGGATAATCGGGAGGTTGCGCCGGATCATCTGTTGCCGCAGACCGGTGTGCCGCTGGATCTGGAACGCGCGTTGTCGGCGGCATTTATTGCCTTGCCGACCTATGGTACGCGGGCATCGACCATCGTGCGCGTGCATGACGATAGCGTGACGATGATCGAGCGAAGCTTTGAACCGGATGGGTCGTATCGTGATGTGGCGATGAGCCGGGCACGTGTGATGATGGGCGACGGCGAGCGATGAGATTGATGCTGGTCCGTTGCGGTGTTGCGTTGTTACTGATGCTGTCTCTGGCGGCATGGGCGGCGCCTGCGCGCCTGGAGGCCTTGCCGCCGACGGCAACCAACAAAGCGGCCGTGAATGGGATGGTGGGTGTGCGTTATGCCGTGGAACGGGCGGGCGGCGTCAACCTGTTACTGCAGGATTTGGAGCGTTCGCTCGTCGCCATGAACCGCGATAACCCCGGTGCGCCGATCAACTATTTGTCGATCTCCGGCGGGGGGAGTCGCGGGGCGTTCGGTGCTGGTTTGCTGAGTGGCTGGACGCAACATGGCACACGGCCTGAGTTCAACATGGTGACCGGCGTCAGCACGGGCGCTCTGATGGCGCCTCTGGCCTTTCTGGGGTCGGCGTATGACCCGGTGCTCAAGCGTCTGTACACCAGTATTGCCGACAAGGATGTGGTGCGCCAGCGTTCGTATGCGGCGATTCTTTTTTCTGATGGTTTGGCGGATACCGCGCCGCTGTCTCACCTGATTGCCGAGATCATTACGCCCGAGGTGTTGCGCCAGATTGCGCATGAATATACGGTGCGCAATCGCTGGTTGCTGATCGGTACGACGAACCTGGATACGGGGCAGCCCATTATCTGGAATATGGGCAAGATTGCGGCTTATGACACCCCTGAAGCGCTGGCGTTGTTCCGGCGAGTGATGTTGGCGTCGGCATCGCTACCAGGATTCTTTTCGCCGGTGATGATGGATGTCAGCTACCAGGGGCGGGCATATCAGGAGATGCATGTCGATGGTGGCGTCAGCCGACAGGTCTTTCTTTACCCGGCCTCGCTGTTTCACGAGAGTGGGTCGTACCGCTTGCTGGAAGGCCGGAAGCGCGAAGCGTATCTGATTCGTAATGGCGTTCTTGGTGATGAGGGCTATCAGACGGTTGAGCGCAAAACGTTATCGATTGCCAAACAGGCACTGCGCCAGTTTGCGCAGTCGCATGAGGACGGCGATACGCTGATGGCCTACCTGACGGCGCAAAAAGACGGCTTCGGTTTCAATATGGCTTATGTGGCGGAGGATTTCATCAAGACGCCGCCCAGAAGCGCATTTGACCCCGTTTACATGCAGGCCTTGTTCAATCACGCCGAGGAGTTGGCGGCGCGTGGTTACCCATGGTCAAAAACACCGCCGGGTTTGAATGAAGCGCTTTCCAGCAGTCTGAACAAGTTACGGGATGCGGTGAACGGTAACGCCATCCGTTAGTCGCGTTCGTGGGTTGCTGGCGGCAACGGTTCAGTGCGCTTCTTCCCAGTTGTGGCCGATGCCGATATCGACGACCAAGGGCACCTTGAGTTTGGCGACCTGCGTCATGAGTGGCCCCAGGGCGGCGTGTACCTGATCCCGTTCGGTTTCCGGCACATCAAGCACCAGTTCATCGTGTACCTGCATGATGAGCCGCGTTTGTAAGCGTTCCTGATCCAGCCAGTGCTGCACGGCGATCATCGCCATCTTGATAAGGTCGGCCGCGGTGCCCTGCATGGGCGCGTTGATGGCAGCGCGTTCGGCGCCCTGCCGACGGCCCTGTTGCCCGGCTTTGAGATCGGGTAACCAGAGGCGACGACCGAACACGGTTTCAACATAACCATGGTGGTGTGCCGATTGGCGGGTTTCTTCCATGTAACGGGCCACGCCGGGGTAACGGTCGAAATAGCGGTCAATATAGGTTTGCGCGGCGCTGCGTTCGATGCCCAGTTGCTTGGCGAGGCCGAAAGCGCTCATCCCGTAGATGAGGCCAAAGTTAATGGCCTTGGCCGCACGTCGTTGGTCGTCGGATACTTCCAGTGGCATGACGCCGAATACTTCGGCCGCCGTGGCGCGGTGAATATCTTCGCCTTGGGCAAAGGCACTCAATAGGCCATGGTCGGCGGAGAGATGCGCCATGATGCGCAATTCGATCTGCGAGTAGTCGGCCGAGATGATGCAGTGGTTCGGCGGCGCGATGAAGGCTTCACGGATACGGCGGCCTTCGCCGGTACGCACGGGAATGTTCTGCAGGTTCGGGTCGGAGCTGGCCAGGCGACCAGTGACGGCCGTGGTCTGTGAGTAGTGCGTGTGCACGCGGCCGGTGGCTGGATTGATGCGCTGGGGCAGCTTGTCGCAATAGGTATTTTTGAGTTTGGCGATGCCACGATATTCCAGTAGCAGACGCGGTAACGGGAAGTCGAGGGCGAGTTCGGTCAGTACCTCTTCGTCGGTCGAGGGGGTGCCCGACGCGGTTTTCTTTTTGACGGGCAGGCCCTGTTGCGTGAACAGGATGTCGGCCAGTTGTTTGGGCGAGTTCAGGTTGAAGCTCTGGCCGGCGAGCGTATGTGCTTCTGCTTCCAGCGTCAGCATGCGTTCACCCAGCGCGTGGCTCTGATCGGCCAGGCGCTGCTTGTCGATGAGTACGCCGTTTTGCTCCATGGTAAACAGCACCTGTTCCACAGGGAGTTCTAGCGCACGATACGTACGCTCGAGGCCCGATTCGGCCGCCAGGCGCGGGCGCAGACGGTCGGCGATGCGCAACGTGATGTCGGCATCTTCGGCGGCGTAGGCGGCGGCATCGTCCACGGCCACTTGATCAAAGGTGATCTGGTTGGCGCCTTTGCCGCAAATGGCCTCATAAGGAATGGTCGTCATGCCCAGATGGCGGCGTGCCAGTGTGCCGAGTTCCAGCGCCCCGGCACTGACCTGGCCCGCTTCCAGCACATAGGCCATGAGCAAGGTGTCGTCGGCGATGCCGGCAAGACGAATGCCGTGATTGGCAAAGACGTGTTGATCGTATTTGGCGTGCTGCATCACCTTTCTGGGGGTGGTGTCCTCCAACCAGGGTTTCAGGCGGGCGAGCGTTGGCTCCAACGGGCATTGTTCCGGTGCATCCGGGCCGTTGTGCGCGAGCGGGAGGTAGGCCGCTTCGCCCGGTGCCACGGCGAATGAAATGCCCACGATGCGCGCCTGTTGTTCGTCCAGACTGGTGGTTTCGGTATCCAGTGCGACGCGCTCGGCCCGGCTGATTTTATCCAGCCAGCGTGTCAGACTGGCCTCGTCCAGAATCGTTTCGTAATGCGTGCGATGGGCACCATCATCCGGTAATAGAGCGGCTGACGGGGTTCCCGCTGTGTCGATGTCAGCATGGGGCTGCCCCGATGCGCGCGTTGCCGTTGGATCATCCAGTGCCTTGAGCCAGGTCTTGAAACCGTTGTGCCGGAAGATGTCGCGCAGTGCGCTCTGATCCTCTGTCTGGGCCTGCAGCTCGGTGACGCCGAGCGGTAGCGCGACATCGGTCTTGACGGTGGCCAGCGTGCGACCGAGCGGCAGGAAATCCAGGTGAGCGCGCAGGTTCTCGCCAGCCACGCCCTTCACGTCGGCGGCGTGGGCGATGACGCCATCCAGGTCGCTATAAGTCTGCAGCCATTTGGCGGCGGTCTTTGGCCCGACCTTCTGTACGCCGGGGATATTGTCGGCGGTGTCGCCCACCAGAGCGAGATAGTCGGTGATCCGTTCGGGCGGCACGCCGAATTTGGCTTCGACACCGGCGACATCCAGCCGTTCGTTGCTCATGGTGTTGACCAGTGTGATTTGCGGTGTGACCAGTTGCGCCAGATCCTTGTCGCTGGTGGAGACGACCACGTGCAGGCCATGGGCGGCGGCGTCGCGCGCCAGCGTGCCGATGACGTCATCGGCTTCAACGCCATTTTCCATGAGGAGGGGCCAGCCCAGTGCCCGGACGGCCTCATGGATTGGTGCGATCTGCCGTGCCAGATCTTCAGGCATCGGCGGTCGGTGTGCTTTGTAGTCGGCATAGAGACTGTCACGGAACGTCGGGCCGCTGGCATCAAAGACGCAGGCGCGATATTCGGCGGGCACATCGCTACTCAGTCGGCGCAACATCGAGATCATGCCGTACAGGGCGCCCGTGGGGTCGCCGGCCTGATTGCGCAAATCAGGGAGTGCATGAAACGCCCGATACAGGTAGGATGATCCGTCAACGAGGAGTAGCGTAGGCATGAGTAACCGGGAGGCAGAAAGCGTGAGTGAACATTCTTCGGCATCGACGCAGCAGCACGAGCCGTTTTTCAAGTCGTTCGAAGCGGAGGCGCTGGCCGAACGGGAATCCTGGAGATTGTTCGGGATTATGGCAGAGTTCGTCGAGGCCACGGATCGCCTGGCCAATATCCGCCCTGCCGTAACGATTTTTGGCAGTGCGCGGGTGAAACCGGACTCGCCCTATTACGCGCTGACAGAAACCATTGCCCGTAAATTGTCGGATACGGGGTTGGGCGTCATCTCCGGAGGCGGTCCGGGCGTTATGGAAGCCGCCAATCGGGGGGCCTACGAGGGGTTGGGGCCATCGGTCGGTCTGAATATTCAGCTGCCGCACGAGCAGCGGCGCAATCCTTACCAGAATGTTTCCGTGGGTTTTAAGCATTTCTTTGCCCGTAAATATATGTTTGTGCGCTTCGCTATGGCCTATGTGGTGATGCCTGGCGGGTTTGGTACGCTGGACGAGTTAATGGAAGCGCTGACGCTGATCCAGACCGGCAAGAGTTCGCGTTTTCCGGTGATCCTGGTCGGCAGCGAATTCTGGTCTGGTCTGCTGGACTGGTTGCGCGATCGTCTGGTTGCCGAGCAGATGATTGATCCGGCGGATATGGATCTGATTCAGGTCATCGACGACCCGGATAAGGTCGTGGAAGCCATTTACCGTCATTATGAGACGCGTGGCTTCGCGCCGTTGCCGGGCGAACGCGAGCTTTGGCTAAACCTGTAATAAAATCCGTTGATACAAAACGTCTGGATGTCGGCATGTCTTCTTTATGGTCTCACTTTTCTCTGATTCGGGTGCTGCGCACCTGCCTGTGGGTGTTCGGCTGCGCCGTTGCCCTGAATGCGGCCGCACAGTCGCCGACGACGTTGCCGCCGCAGGTGGTGACCCGTGATCCGGCGCTGGTCAGCCCGCAGGCGGACGCCGAGGCTGAAGAGGAGGTGACGATTACGCCGGATGATCGCAGCACCAGCATTCGTGCCGTTGGGCCGGGCGCCCGTCCGTCGCGCGTGGTCGTCGACCCCCCGGTATTGCCGGAGTATTCGGTCTCGGCGCAGCCTGAACCGCAGAGCGTGATGCCGAACTCGGACCCGCGCAGCGATTCCATACAGCCCCCCATGTGGACACTCTGGAGCTGGTAAGCATGCCACGTCATTATCGTCACGCGCCCTGGCAGGATCAGCATCCGCACGATGATCTGCCCCCGATTCGCCATGTGGGCGTCGGCCATGGTGTCCGCTGGATCAGCGAAGGCTGGTCGCTGTTTCTGGCCCGCCCCGGCTTCTGGCTGCTGGCCGCGTTGTTGCAGACGCTCCTGATTCTGCTGGTGTTGCTGGTGCCCGTGCTGGGTCAGGTCGGCGCCCATTTGCTCATTCCCATCATGTCGGCGGGTCTGATGGTGGTGGCGCAACGGGTGCATAACAACGAACCGGTCACGGTGGAGGAAGCCTTCACCGGTTTTCGCGAACATGCCCCTGCGGTCGTCAATATTGGTGTCTGGTATATGCTGGGCTGGATGCTGATTGTGGCGTTGGGGCTGTTGCTGGGTGGTGGCGCTGCGCTATCCGGCCTGGCTGTCGGCATGGAAACGCATTACGAATGGTTAGGCACGATCATCAGTGTGTTCGGCATTCTGCTGGCGATCGTCGTCAGTCTGCTGCTGGTGTTGCCGCTGATGATGTCGGTCTGGCTGGCGCCGCCATTGGCCGTGTTCCATGATATTCCCGCCATGCAGGCCATGAAGCATTCCTTCGTCGCCAGTTGGCGCAGCCTGCCGGCCTTTATCGTCGCTTTTTTCCTGGTGTCGCTGATGCTGTTCCTGACCAGCCTGACGCTGGGGTTGG